>NZ_NUYF01000006.1:0-4684 GCF_002566505.1 Bacillus sp. AFS077874 | reverse complement strand
CGTTTGTCAACAGTCTGAATCACCATTTATATGGTGACTTTTATTACTTAGAATAATCCTTTACCTTTAACAGCTCACGGAAATCTTGCTGACGTAAAGCTTCGTAAATTAAAATTGCAGCTGTATTTGATAAATTTAGAGATCTAATATGATCTGTCATTGGTATACGTAAACAAGTTTCCATGTTTTTTTCAATCAACTCTTTCGGAAGCCCTGTTGTTTCTCTACCAAATACAAAGAAAATCTCTTCATCTAAATTTGTATAATCAAAGTTTGAATATGTTTTTTCCCCAAATTTAGTTATAAAGTAAAATTTCCCGTCTTTATATTTATCAAATAAATCGTCTAAAGAATCATGATAATATATATCTACATGCTCCCAATAATCAAGACCAGCTCTTTTTAACATTTTATCATCAGTTGAAAAACCTAACGGACGAATTAAATGCAAACTTGTATCTGTTCCTGCACAAGTACGTGCAATATTTCCTGTATTTGCTGGAATTTGTGGTTGATATAATACAACGTGTATTCCCATCTTTTTCACCTCTATATTGTTTCAATGCTTTATATTATACCAAATTCGTAATTAATAAGGTATTATTCCACTGGAGGGTTAGAAAAGTCATCAACGAAGTGAAAAAACTTATACTTAATATTCTCCGTAAAAGCAGAAGAATCATAGTATGACCAATATCTTTTACGGCTATTAACAGTATGTGCATTCACTAAAGGTTCACCATTTTCATCCTTAGCAACAACGATCGTACAATGATTCCATACTCCATCACCTTCGAAATCATATACGATAATATCCCCCAATGTAAGATCTTTTGGAGAAGGCACCTCTTCTGCTTTAATTCCAGTTTTAGGCGAAGGTAAAAATCTTCTTAATGCGTGAGCAACTCTCCAGCTATAACTACTATTAGAATGATTTCTATACCACCACCCTGTCCCGGGTTTTGGCATTCCAACCATTCGAATGCCTCCAGCCCTTAAACATTGAGATATAAAATTAGTACAATCATTTGCATACAATGGATATTCTTTATTATGGCCATCCCACCAGGTTTCAGCATATTTAACAGCATTAAATCGGTTATATCTGTTATTTCGATCCAATGATTCATTTTCACCTAAATCGTCTTCTTCAAGTTCAAAATGTTCAACTTGATTATCAATTGGGAATGGTATGTCATATAAGATTTCATTATTTTCAATCGCGATCTGTCTTTCATGTTGATCCTCTTCAAAATATAAATCAGTTTGCTTTAAAAAATATCGCGTATGGAATGTATAATTTATATACGTTACGTCCTGATCAGTCCAAATATTGTTTACATCAAGATCTCCATATACTTTCACTAATGAAATATTACGCTTATTATATAGTTCAACTTTACGTCTGATTGCCTGATATTCTTTTTCTTGAATAGGATGACTTCGATGTCCTTCACCAAAATAAAGTTGTAATCGTTCTTTTAAATAACACTCTAAAAGTTCACGATTAAACAAGATAATCCCCCTTTTCAACATATATTCTTATTCTATACGATGTTGAAAAATAAGAGATTATACCACTCAATATTGCTTACTTTGATAGAACAGCATTAATTTCATTTAATACAATCTCGTCTTGCTCTTTTTGCAAACAACTTTCAATAAATGGTGTACTGTTCTTTCCCTCAATCTCAAAAATAGCCCAAATAGCTGTACCTCTAATTACTGGTCTTGCATCTTTTTTCGCTAATTCCTTTAAATCATCTAATGCCGATTCATCTTTAAAATGTGCTAAAGCAATGATGGCATTACGCTGAATAGGATTCTTTCCTCTCCATGATCCAGACATTTGGCCAAACTGACTTTTAAACTCTCTGTTACTTACCTTTAATACAGAGCGTAATAAAGGTTTTACAGTTTCTGGATCAGGTTCCATCTCAATATGATGAGTAATATTAATTCCTTTATTTTTAGGACAAACTGTCTGACATGTATCGCACCCATATATACGATTTCCCAACTCTTTTCGAAACTCAACAGGAATCATCTCTTTTGATTGTGTTAAAAAAGCAATACAATTTTTAGCATTTAATTGCCCTGGAGAAACAATCGCACTTGTCGGACAAACATCAAGGCATTTTGTACACTCTCCACACTGTTCCTCAATAGGCGAATCTGGTTCAAAAGGTAATGAGGTAATCATTTCCCCTAAATACACATAAGAACCGAATTCTGGCGTAATAATTGAACAATTTTTAGCACTCCAACCTATACCTGCTCGCTCAGCTACAGCTCGATCTACAAGCTCACCGGTATCGACCATCGACTGAACCTTTGCATTTGGATAATGTAATAAAATAAATGACTCAAGCTGAAGTAATTTCTTTTTTACAACTACATGGTAATCTTCCCCCCATGAAGCCCTACAAAAAATCCCCCTTGTAGATCCTTTTTTACTTTTAGGAGGATTTTTCAATTTAGATGGATAAGCTAGCGCAATTGCAAGAATTGAATTAGCTTCTGTCATAATTTTTCTGGCATCTACTCTTCGTTCAATATCCTTTGTCTCAAAGCCCGATTGATAATTTAATTCCTGCTGCCTATATAGACGATTTTTTAATGTTAAAAATGGATCTACAGTCGTAAATCCAATCTTATCTATTCCAATTTCTTTACTATATGAAATCAATTCTTTTTGAAATTCTTTTATATTCACAAGAATCACCTAACTGCCTGTTAATTTACAAATTATATTTTCTATTCTAGTCAGAAAATTATTTCTTTATCTAATTATGTCACAAAAGCCTCTAATAATAGACTTTTTAATATAAAAAAACGCAATGTATCGTTCTTCGAATGAATCAATACACTGCGTTGTTATCAAATTATAAGTGCTTTACTACTAATACAAATGCAATCTGTATTTAGTAGGTTTTTAATGAACTTGTAATTAAATTTATCATAAATATGTCATAAATTCAAGAATAAAATCAATTTTTGTCGAAAGAGTTCTAACATGATTATAGCACTTAAAAAATAGCGGATGACGTGAATAAGAAAAAGATCAATATTCATCAGAACTTTAATTAATTAACTAATTATAGAGGATATTAAAAGATTTGTAGAAATTTGAATGAAGGTATAATGAATTTTCCCATAGAATTCTTCTTTATAGGTTAAATTTAGGAGGAGAATAACTATGACAGATCCTTTGGTAAATGAAGAAAAAAATCCTTTGGTTGAAAGTTTCGAAGGTGTCTGTAGTTTGATTGAAGAAACAAACGAGAGAATTGATTTTACACAGGATACACTTAAAGAACTTGATCGATACAATAATGAGAAATTAAAAGATGCAAAACAATTTACTATTAAAGTAGCTGCTGCAAGCCTTCTAATAGCAACAACAGGCTTAGTAGTTACTTTAGCAAATAAAAGAAAACCAAAACAATTTGATTGGCTTGCTGCTAAGCAAAAACGTAAGTATGTAAAAATGTAACGAATAGTATTTCTTAATGAGGAATAGCCACTTAAGAAAGGCAGCGACCATTGTTATAGTCGCTGCCTTTCTTTATGTTGATCGTTCGTTAATACAAATGAAGACAATTATAAAATGCTGAATGAAGAGGAAGAATTAAAAAGCCTATTCTTTTCCTTACCACTATCTAAACAAAAAAGGATTCTGCATCTCTGCAAAATCCTCTTCCCTTAATTCTATATAGCGGTGACAGGACTTGAACCTGCACATCCGTGAAGATACCTGATTTTGAGTCAGGCGTGTCTGCCATTCCACCACACCGCCAAAAAGTTATAAAATAATTATAATATATGAAAGACAAATTGTCCATTCAAATCTGTAATTAAAAACCTCTTACAAAAGTAAGAGGTTTAATGATACCGAGGGCCGGACTCGAACCGGCACGGGGTCAACCCCCGCAGGATTTTAAGTCCTGTGTGTCTGCCATTCCACCACCCCGGCAGAAGTGAATTAAAAGGCGGTAACCGGATTTGAACCGATGATAAAGGTTTTGCAGACCTCTGCCTTACCACTTGGCTATACCGCCATATTTGGAGCGGAAGACGGGGTTCGAACCCGCGACCCCAACCTTGGCAAGGTTGTATTCTACCACTGAACTACTTCCGCATAAATGGCTGGGCTACCTGGATTCGAACCAGGGCATGACGGAATCAAAATCCGTTGCCTTACCGCTTGGCTATAGCCCATTAATTAAGAACTTTATATACTATATTCAATTTACTATAAACTATATTACTCACTTGAAAAATCGTTACAATAATTTAAATGGGGCGACCGATGGGAATCGAACCCACGAGTGTCGGAACCACAATCCGATGCGTTAACCACTTCGCCACGACCGCCATTATTGTATTATTTGGCAGGGGCAGTAGGAATCGAACCCACACCAAAGGTTTTGGAGACCTCTATTCTACCGTTAAACTATGCCCCTATAAATGGTGGAGGGGGACGGATTCGAACCGCCGAACCCACAGGGAGCGGATTTACAGTCCGCCGCGTTTAGCCACTTCGCTACCCCTCCGGTTAAAGAGTGCCGACTAGAGGACTTGAACCCCCAACCTACTGATTACAAGTCAGTTGCTCTACCAATTGAGCTAAGTCGGCTTAATAATAATTACTTGTTATCTATTTTAAGATGGTGGCTCGGGA
>NZ_NUYF01000031.1:0-448 GCF_002566505.1 Bacillus sp. AFS077874 | reverse complement strand
AAATATACTTCCGATGAATATTCTTCCCATCATAACTAAACAACACAGACTTATTCTCAATATTCGTCTCTAAATGAACCCCTCTACCCCACAACTGATGAATATAAGGCACTACCTTCTCAACATACTTCACATCAAGTTCCATATTTTCATAGGAATGCTTCAAATAAAGCTCACCATTTTTTAAGTAATCGCCCTCTTGAGCAACGATATATGGGAATCCTCCATTTACTCGACTAACTACTAGTTGATCACGTACATTTTCCCATGCTTTATCAGTAACTTTATACTCCTTACCTTGTCGCTGGAATAGATACATATCTTCACGCATGACAAGATCTTTCGTTAAGTAGTTTCGTATAAATGAACTATCGGACTCTAATTCACGTACTTCAAACATTTTTTCTCTTCCGCTGCCAGGTTTAACACCTAACTCACGCATTTCTTT
>NZ_NUYF01000030.1:0-18168 GCF_002566505.1 Bacillus sp. AFS077874 | reverse complement strand
TTTTTTATTTTGCATTATTTTTTACAACCATTTCAATTTTAATGTTTGTTGAATATTAAAATCCCTTTATGAAACTAACGCATGCAATAGTTGAACAAGATGGGTTGCTTCGGCAGCTCTTTTTTATTCAACAAAATGGCAGGATGGTGTAAGAAGGAAATCCAATAATAAATGTAGAATAGTTCCATGCAGGAGGAAGAACGAGTAATGTTCTTCATTATTTGATAGGGAGAGAAATTTAATGTTTTCTAATGAAGAAAGAGATGCAATTTATAAAGCTATTTATTATAGGAGAGATATTCGAAGTTTTTTGTCAACTCCTATCCCAGAAAACAAGATACATAAAATATTAAATGCAGCTCATCATGCACCTTCAGTAGGTTTTATGCAACCTTGGAACTTTATTATCATTTCCTCTGACGAAATTAAAGAAAAATTAGCCTGGGCGGCAGAAAAAGAAAGACGAGCATTAGCTATTCATTATGAAGGGGAAAAAGAAATGAAATTCCTTGATTTAAAAGTTGAGGGTTTAAAAGAAGCTCCTGTAACTATTTGTATAACATGTGACCCAACAAGGGGAGGTTCACATGTATTAGGGCGAAATTCAATTCCTGAAACAGATATTTTATCAACAGCCTGTGCTATTCAAAATATGTGGTTAGCATCTTGTGCTGAAGGACTTGCGATGGGGTGGGTAAGTTTTTATAAAAAAAATGATATTCGAGATATTTTAGAAATACCACCACATATTGACCCTATTGCTCTTATATCTATCGGTTACACTAATCACTATCCAGAAAAACCTATTTTAGAATTAGCTAATTGGGAAAAAAGGCGTTCGTTAGAACATCTCATTTTTGAAAATAAATGGGGTAGAAACTAAACGGCTTATTCAACAAACGGGTGCATTAGTTGAAGAACACGAGCTGCTTATATGCGGCTTTTTTTATTCAACAAAATGGCAGTTTAGTTGTATAAGGAAATGCTACAATAAAATAAAAAAGTTGTGAGGTGTGAAGAATTGAACACGATATTAGAGGAGTTTTTAACGTTGGAAGAAATATTAAACTCATTCGATGGACTCGAAAAAAATTTTAATTGGCTTCTAACTGATTTAGAGTGGTCTGAACCTGATGAATACCTTGAGTACTTTGAAGACTACAGTCAAAATAAATTCTGGATAACTGGTGAAAACTTAAAAAAACTTGCTGATGAAGAAGGATTTTATTTAATATGGGGTGTCCTTTCAGCTTTCGATAAAAACGAAAAAATTAGTTTAGAGGATATAAAAGAAGAACCATTTGCAGACGGAAACCCCAATTTTTGGGTAGAAAATCCAAAAATTCAACATCCTAAGGCTACCGTTGAATTAGTATTTTGGGACTCTTCATATATTTTGCTACTTAGTAAAGATGATGATTTCACTATAAAATTTAGAAGCACATATGACGGTTGCTTAGATTTAAATTCCTATAATCAATCATAAAATGTTGTTCAACTAACTAATGCGTTAGTGAATATTTGAATTTTATGTTTATAACTATTTTTATACACATTTTTTTTATAAACAGAACCAACCATTCCTCATTTCATATGATAGATTGTACAAGAATCTATAGAAAGAGGTGCAATTTTTGTCAATCTTACCATTTAAAGAAATAGGACCGACTGGGCCAACAGGACCAGCTGGTTTAAGAGGTCCAAAGGGACCAAGAGGTCACGAAGGAGATAAAGGTAAAAGAGGAAAAATTGGTCATACTGGACCTGCAGGAGCAACAGGACCTACAGGAGCAACTGGACCTGGATGCATTGAACCACCACCAGTCGAAACGCGAATTGTTTATGTAAACAAAGCTGGAAATGATGCGTTTTCTGAGTTCTGAATGTGCACCGTTTTTAACAGTTACTGCAGCAATGGCATCAATAACAGATGCTATCGCACCATTTCCGGATCCTAATAATTTAACGAAACGTTATGCTATCTCTATTGGACCTGGTACCTATATTGAACCTTTAATTCATTTAAAAGCTAATGTCCAATTAGTAGGGACTAGTACTTTATTAACTAGATTACAAATTCCTTTTGATATTAATGATCCGTCTTGGTTTGATTTGAATTTTTCACAAGATCCGAGATCTGGGTTTGTAAATCTGACATTATTAACTGGCCCTCTCGATTTCAACTTTCAAACAGCGCAGAGTGTTTCTGGAAAATTATTTTTTGTCAGTGTCAACTTCACACCTTCTCCAACATTTACAGCATTATCTACCTCTGTTAATCAAGTTAATATAAGAGACTCGATGTTATCTTCTGGTTATACTCAAAATGGAATTAATATGTTCATGTTTTCATCTTTCGTTTCAGGTGGAAATATTAAAATAAATTCACAAGCAATAACAGATACTCAAGTTAATTTAGTTGGTGGGGGAATCAATGGTAATGTTATAATAAATGTTCAATCTGGCCATTTTCCAATTGATCCATTAAATCTAACAAGTTTTGCAATTACTGAAAATATTTTCAACCCATTTCCTAATTTAGGAAGTTTAATCGTTAATGGAGTAAATAATGTTAGTACAAGAGTTAGGGCGACAGTCGACTCGATCCCTATTCGTTCTAGAGTAACTCTTGTCGGAACAGGTACAACCTTAATTAGAGTTGATGATGCATTTGGTTTAGCTTATACTCCAACAAATCCACTTGATTGGGTAGCACCGCCTCCTACAACTGTACAAGAAGCATTAGATAGGATCGCTGCGAAGATTTCTCCAGTCTAAAATAGTAAAATAAACCCCATGAGTGCTTCTAACTGAAGGGGTTTGAATTTAATGTAAGAATAAGAAATATATTAAAAAGAAGTATAAACCTTATTAAACTAACGCACTGCATAAGTTCAATAGCAAGAAGAACAGTTTTATAGTTCTATTAGTGATTTAATACATATTAAATAAACGTGTCATAGTCGATAAAAAAAGGAAATTCAATTTTGAAACTCCTTTTTTTATTGAACTAGAACAGATTAGTTGAAAAAGAAAGTTTTATCTGAAAATGGAAAACATATTTCCAAACAAAATGTCCCCTCGGTAACTCCATCTTCTTCGCGAGCTACTGAAATAGTAGTCACACCTTCAACAGTTGCAGAAAGTGTGTTTCCTCTAGGAACTTTGAACACGATAGAACTTTGTCCGAAACGATAAACAGTAACTCTAAGGAAGGTGGTACTCGTGGCACTGTTGAATACCGAAACGGTAACAATCGTCTTTACATTCAGCTCTTTTTTCCAAATTTCCAAATAGTGAACATCTTGATCTAAGAATAGATTTCCACAAAGTTTCGTGCAGATAATTTCTATTTCATCACATGGTGGACAGCAATCTCTCACAGGCGAAGTAGTTGGACTGGTTGGCTTTGGTTTTGGAGGAGACAGAGGTTTTTTTATTGGTTTTTTTTCACAATCACAATCAGATTTTTTGTGTTTTTCTTCTCTCACAAATAATTCCTCATTTCAGCAAAAGTACTACCATATAAATTATTACAATTTCTTTCATTTGTTTCCAAAAATAACTCTTTGTCTAACATAAAAAAGAGTCTCCTCTACAATGATAAGAAACTCCTTTTTCTTTTATCTGTTTCTATGCCAAAATTCGTTTGTATAATGTAATACAGAACGTACCATTTGTTCCTGCTGGAACTTGTATAGCAAAAGAAGTCGGACTTTTTACTGCAGTAGCAAAAGTATTACCTGGAGGTACAGGTCCTACAGGAACTGTGGGAGGTGTTACAGCAGAATTGACTGTACCTGTTACACTTGTAACGCTTGATGCAGAATTAAAAAGCTCAAAAGTCCCTTCAAAATAATCGCCAAGAGGAGCATTAAATACTACTTCATCTGTAACTCCTGTAGTTGGCCCGTTAAAATTACCACAAATTTTTTCTTGGAATATTTGAGCAGGAGGACAACAAGAGCCATTTGAACCACACATAGTACCAATTTCCTTTCATTTAGTAATATAAGGCTTGTACAACAAACAACCCATATATTATTAAATGAAAAGATTTATTAATTTGTAACAATAAATAGCCCATTAATAAAGATATAAATTATTTACATCTTTTATCTGAGATAGAAAAGATTTTTTTTATACAAAATAAAATCAAACTAGGTTAATTATTCTTGTTGATCTAACGCAATGCGTTAGTTGTACAACATTTAGAGGGTAATCATTTGATTATCCTCTATTTTATTAAAAAGGACTAATTGTCTGTTAAGAAGAATAGTAAAAAGAAGGTACTTGAAAAGTTTTAAATTTGATGAGAGGTGGAGATTCGTGAAAGTACACGATTGTCCTAATTGTAATACAAATAGTAGAGAATGTATTATTGTCATCCAAAATGCTCCTAACTTTTCGGAAGAGATATTAAAGTGCAGTATTTGTTCCTGGGTCGGCAAGTGGTCAGACATGACAGTGCGGGAGGTCAAATTACCGGAGATTCCAGGTGGGATAGTGATCCCTGGCGTCGAACCTATTACTGATTATTATGTACTTCATTCAGATCAAATTAGAATTACTTATACAGGAGGGTGTTGCCCTCATTGTGGTGGAACTGATCCTTTATGTTGGTGCATGACGTAATAAACGATTAGAGCCCCAAACTTGGTAAGAATTATTAACTTTATAACACATAGATAATAAATATCTTATTGAACTAAAACAACCGTTAGTTCAACAACATGAGTTGTTTAGGTGGTTCTTTTTTGTGGAGTAGTAGTTTCAAACGTGACTTATTGAATGAAATATCATTTAAGTGTCATAATTAACATATTATGGGAATTAGAGAGCGTGGAATAAAAGTAGAATTTACTTTTTAATTCGATTGTCACCTTAATTAGAGTGCTATTAATGATTTGGAGTGATTGCAATGAATAAATCAACCAAAGGATGGATTTATGGATTCCTAGGAGTACTCATCTTCAGTGGATCGCTACCTGCGACGCGCTTGGCTGTGGCTGATTTCGATCCGTTGTTCCTAACAGTCTGCCGCGCGGCAATAGCTGGTGTATTGGCAGGAGCTCTCCTTCTAATTTTTCGGCAGAAACGACCTGTCAAGAGCGACCTTGTTCCACTATTTGTAGTGGCGTTTGGTGTTGTGATAGGTTTCCCTCTACTAACAGCATTTGCCCTTCAGTATGTTACGTCCGCACATGCTATTATCTTCATTGGACTACTTCCACTCTCGACGGCAATTTTTGGCGTACTTAGGGATGGGGAACGCCACCGACCAACCTTTTGGATCTTTTCAGCTATAGGCAGCTTCTTAGTGACAGGATTTGCCCTAATTCATGGTGGAGAATCATCAACAATCGGTGATGCTTTCATGCTGGCTTCAATCATTGTATGTGGTCTCGGTTATGCAGAAGGTGCTCGACTTTCACGTCGGCTAGGGAACTGGCAGGTGATTTCTTGGGCTCTCGTTCTGTCGTTGCCCTTTATGCTCCCACTTACGTTCTATTTTAGTCCAGAATCATGGAAGGACATCGGACTTCCTTCGATCTTCAGTCTTGCTTATGTATCCTTATTCAGCATGCTCATTGGCTTTATTTTCTGGTATCGAGGACTGGCGCAGGGAGGTATAGCGGCAGTTGGACAGTTACAACTTCTCCAACCTTTCTTTGGACTATTGCTTGCCTCCGTGATTCTGCACGAGAAGGTTGGTTGGTTACTTGTGGCAGTTAATATCGTCGTTGTACTATGCGTGGTAGCAGCTCGTAGATTTGCAAAGGAACAAGTTGTCCCATTAAAAAACGAGATTGAACAAAATTAGTACCCTGTTCAATCTCGTTTGTCGTTTACCAAAGTCAGAGCTTATTAAACTATCGCATGCGTTAGTTAAGTAACGTGATCGACTGTATAGTCGGTCTTTTTTGTGCCAACCGGGAGTTTAGTTAAATAAAGGTTTTTTCAAATTCTTGTTGAAATTCAATATAAAAAGATAAGGATAGGTATTTCACATGAATTTTAAAAAACTAATACATAGTTCATTAAAGGTTTTGCTTGTATCTAATTTAGAAAAATCAAAAGAGTTTTATCAGGAAGTATTAGGTTGTGAAGTTACAGAATGGTGGGTAATAAGAGAGGGATTTTCTGGTTTAGGAATAAAACTACTACAAGCAAATTCTCCTGAAGATGTTCAGCCAAATAAACCTGCAAAAGACTCTAATGTTGCCTTCGATTTATATTGTTATGTTGAAGATTGGTCATCACTTGATGAACTGTATGAAGAGTTTAGGGAAAAGGGAGCAGAAATTTCAATTGAACCTTGGATTGATTATAATGCTGGTCCTTGGAAAGAATTCGCAATTAAAGACATTGATAACTATTGTATAGGGTTTGGTGGAACAGATAAAAATTAAGATTTTTTTAAAAAATTCCTTGTTAAACTAACGCATGCATTAGTTTAACAAGGATCGACTGCTTCGTCGGTCTTTTTTATTGCACTAAATGGCAGTTTAGTTGCATAAGGATTCGTATATTTTTGTGTTAATTTATACTAATTTAAGATACTTTTTACTTAAATGAACTTATTAATACTATTAAATCAAGGCTAAAATAACCCAACTTTAAAATTGAAGGAATGATAGACCTAATGTAGAAATTAACCCTAATAGAGATGGTAACTAATCTTAACCACTCTATATAAGTAGATAAACAAACATTAGGAGATAGAAGATGAAGAGATTAGGGTTAGCATTAATTTTTGTTGTAAGTATTTTAAGTAGTTGTTCCAATCAAGATAAAACGGAAAAAGTTATTCTTACAGGAGAAAATGATAACTGGAATGTCAAATATACTGCACTATATATTCACGGTGAAAAAACTCTCACAGGTAAAGATATTCTTCAAATTGAGTATAAAAAATCGGGAATGGATTTATTTAATGCTCATACATACCAGTTAACTCTCAACATTGCAGGTAACACAACTCAATTAAAAGATACAATGAGTCAACCGATATTTGATACTAAAAAGATAGAAATCAGGACCAATAGCATAAGAGATGCTCGGTCAAATGAAACAGCAAAGATAAGCTTAGTACTTGGTGATAATAAAGAAGAAACGATAATATTAAAATCGAAAAAGTAAGATATATTAGTTCTTCTTGTGCAACTAACGCACTGCTTTAGTTGAAGATCACGAGTTGCTAGCAGCTCGTTTTTTTATTCAACAAAATGGCAGTTTAGTTCCATAAGGATTGTCTAAAATTCTATGAGAAAAGGTGAAATTCCCCCAAATCAAAATTACTTACTGTATTGGTATAATTAAAGGAAGTAGTAATCGGCTATTAGGGGGAGAGGGTTTTGGTATCAAGAAAAACATTAGCATATGCTAATCTATTACTTGCTATATTTATATTGGTGATGTACATAATTAGCCTAGTTACGAATACTAAAAATCCAATGTTTTTGCCATTAATTTCACTGTCAATTATTATTGGAAGTTTCAATACTATAAAGTTTGTAAAACCAAAACTTTTAGGTTACATTTCATTATGCTCAGGCATCATCTTATTACTTTTATCTTTGTCTTCATTTTTTTGATATGCAAGTAACGAAAATGCATTAGTACACAATATGATTGACTGCATAGACATATTTTTTGTTCAGAAAGGAGGGATTGCGTTTAATGACATTTAGCGAACGTTTTTTCAAAAACAGGATAAAGCCTATCAAAATTACTCAAATGATATTGGGATTTCCAGTCACAGTATTTTTTATTTTTTCTTTAAAATCATATCCTCCCGTTAAGTTTTTCTATTCTGGACTTATAGAAATAACTTTTGCGTTATATATGTTTTTATCGGGGATAGAGCAATATATTTTAAAAAAGAAAATTTTGTCAATTACCTTATTTGTCTTATCGGTAATTGTAATAATAGAAGCAGTACAAACCTTTTCCATATCACAAATACATAAATAACTCTAATGCAACTAACGCATGCATTAGTTCAACAACAAGATCGGCTGTTTAGTCGATTTTTTTATTCAATAAAATGGCAGTTTAGTTTAATAAGAAAAATGTTTTAAGAACGATTATTTAGTAGATAATCGTTCTTTTTTTTCTTTGTCGATTTTTTTTAGGAGGATAATATTTAATATTATTGAATACCTTGTATAACAAAGTAATAAAAATATAAAGGTTATGAGGTGAGAAAACTGGATATCAACAAAGAGGTTTTAAAAGGCCACATTGATACAATCATACTTTCGCTATTACACAAGAAGGAAATGTATGGATATGAATTGGCGAAGTATGTTCGTGAAAAAAGTGATGAACAATTTGAATTGAAGGAAGGTACTCTTTATCTTTCATTAAAGCGTTTAGAAAAAATTGATTGGATTTCTTCTTACTGGGGAGACGAACAAGGGCCTGGCGGGAGACGAAAGTATTATAGTCTTACAGAATTAGGTAAAGAGAATTTTGAACTAAAACGTAAAGAATGGATCTTTGTTAAAAGAATTATTGATTCATTTGTAGAAGGGAGCGATTCAAAATGAAACAAATTGACGCATTTGTCGATTCAGTTTATCTAAATGTTGGAGAAAACCTGAAGGAAGTCCAAGAGTTGAAAGCAGAGATGAAAGGTCATTTATTAGAAGCTGTTCACGAATTGAAATCAGAAGGAAAGTCCGAACAAGAAGCCATTGAACTTGCTATTGAGCGTTTTGGTGGAGAAAAAGAAATGCGTTCAATAGTGAGTCAATTGTTTCAAGTACAAAAAATATTTGCTAAACGTGTGCTACACATAGCGTTATCAATTTTTGTCCTTACTTCTATTGTTTGTGGGGTATTGTGGGCAATGGATGAAGCGAATATGAAAGAAAATCTTGCTGTTGCTGAAAGCATAATCGGTACAGAAAAAACAGCTGGCATTTTGGAAGGTAAAGAAGCGATTTCTAAAGAGGCAAAAGAAGAAATTGATGACTTATTAAAAGATAAAAATCAAATTTTAAATCTTCAAGTATATAAAATGTCTGATGTGAAAAGAGTTTCCGAAAATGGCTCTACTTCTTATCACATAAAAGAAGCATCACCAGCTTATCAATATGAAAATAGAGTATCGAACCAAAACTGGAGGCTAATCGACTTAAGTTATGAGTTAAATAATAACAATGAATGGTATGTGGAAATGAAATCTGATTTGATTTTTGCTTATATACCTTTTGTTTCATTGATCGGTTTTGCAATTTATGCAACCTTATTCACGATTTGGGCAACGATCAATGCGTATCATCATAAACGATTAAACACAGGCTGGATAATTGTATTTGCTATATTTAACGTGTTAGGATATATAGCTTATCTATTTATTCCGAAGTGGTATCGACCAAAACAGGGACTTATCTGAGGAGTATTATTCATTACTTTTTATTGAACTAACGCAGTGCAATTAGGAAGCTAAGGAGATTTTAAAAATTAATTGTAAGGGGAAAGTAACAATGGCAAATATTTACTTTTTTGTGTTGCTTTTTGCACTATATCATTTACTAAATAGAGAAGATACATTTACTAAAACATCAAAAGTAATTATCGATGTTTCAAAAATAAAAACTAGTAAAGAATTACATTTATTATTGAAAGTAAAATTACAGTTTCCAAATTTTTATGGTGAAAATTGGGACTCTTTTTGGGAAACCATCACAAGTTTGGTTGAGTTACCTAACAAAATAGAATTTATTGGGTGGTCAGAATTAGAGAAAAGCTTACCTGAAGATTCGAAGATAATGAAAGAATATCTAATAGAGCATAATCAGGAATTTCCAAGTTGGAAATGTGAATTCTTGTTCAACTAAATGATGCGTTAGTTCAATAACAATCGGCTGCTTCGGCGGTCGTTTTTTTATTCAACATAATGGCAGATTAGTTGCATAAGAGATGATATAATCAGCTTATTCAATTAATTCCTTTTTTTAACTTCACTTCATAACATTAAATTTTCATTAAGTAAATTAGGCTAGAGCCGTTTCTATCCTTCATTTGCCTACATATTTTATCTTGTTATCATAAAAAGAAGGAGCGAGATATTATGTATTACTATGGTTATTATCACTCTTATCCACCTCAATCTTCATACTTACAACATCAATATTATCAACCAACCTATCATGATGAGTATGACGTAGAAAGACAGCAAGGACAATTTCAACAATTTCAATCTTTTACAAGACGTATAAATGAGTTAGAAAGACGAGTAAATCAGCTAAATAGGGAAGTAAATCAACTTCAACAAACTTCAGAACGTCACACTAGACGCTTAAATAGATTAAATCAGCGACTTCGTGTGGTTGAGCAAAGACTTCATATACCTTTTTCATCTCAAGATGAAGGATTTTAGTAAAACTAAAAACTTTGAAAAAAGGATAGGAAAATATTTTATTGAAAATATGACAAAAAACGAAGGATAGAAAAACAGATATAATATCTGTTATTTCTATCCTATTTATGAACTACAATTGACCTCATTTACCTACAACAAATTTTTACCTTATGTAACTAACGCATGCTTTAGTTAAACAAGAAACGACTACTTCGGTAGTCTTTTTTATTGCACTAAATGACAGATTAGTTTAATAAGGAGTGATATACTTTTAGGAAAAGAGATGAGTAAGGAGGAAAAAGAATTGCAAATTGAAGAACTATACGCAAAATTTCTGTCTAAAAAAATACCAAATTATTTTTTAATTGATGACATTGACCGAATTTATAAAGAAAAATATAAAATTAAAGAATTAGTAAAAGAAGATTTCTTAGAATTAAAAGAAGATCCATATGTAGATTTCCCAAATATAATCAAGTGTTATCAGATCGATGATGAAACTGTTTTAAATAATTTATATAGTGATGAAGAAAAGGAATCACAACAAGAGTTTTATGAATTTTTATTAAATACATATCCAGATAAAGAATTTAAATTAAAGGATCAAAAAATAATTAATATTATTTTAGAAAGTAAAGACGGTAAACGAATTAGTGGTTATACGTTACAAGGGGGTATGTCTAAATATATACAAAAAGAATTAGTAGCTTTTATAGGAATAGAGATGGAGAACCAGCAATTAGATAACGTCAAATTCATAAACTATTTAAATGCCTTAGATGAAATTGGATATTTATAAAATTAATTCTTATGCAACTAACTGATGCATTAGTTGAACAACGATTAGGAGCTAATTGATCAATCAACATTCTAAAAAGTAAAAGTAAGGGAACTATTAAGGTTAATGAAGGTGAAAAATGGTAATTAAAATAAACATAAATACTCAAAAGAAAAGTTCCAAGAGAAAAAGAGTGCGAAGAAATAATAAAAAAAAGAATAAATTAAAACTAACTTTGGTTATTCTGTTTCTTATTGTATATCTTTTAAATGACCCAACATTTCAAGGTTTTATATTACAATTAATTAGTTTGTTTATGTATGTTCTAATCGGTGCAGTTATAATATTCATTGCTCACAAAGTATATAGAAAAAAAACTCAATCTAAAATAGATGAAAAGTTAAGAAACTCTAATATTAATGAAATTGATAAAATGGATGGTGATAAATTTGAAGAATACCTTGGAAGTTTATTTATAGCATTGGGGTATGATACAGAAGTTACAAAAACCAGTGGTGACCAAGGTGCAGATTTGATTTTAAGAAAGAATGGGAATGTAATAGTTGTCCAAGCTAAGAGATATTCATATAATGTAGGAAATTCAGCAGTTCAAGAAATATTTACTGCTAAGAATTTTTATGGTGCAAATGATGCGTGGGTTGTAACAAATAGTTACTTTACTAAATCTGCTCAAGAGTTAGCTAAGGTAAATGAAGTCAAACTTATTGATAGGGAACAACTTATTGAACTGTCTTTACAATCATTGCAAATATTATAAGAATTACCAGTTTAAGAATAAGGTTATTCGCTCGAAATATTAAAATAACACATATCTCCATTCAACTAAAGAATGCTTTAGTTGAACAACGTT
This sequence comes from Bacillus sp. AFS077874, assembly GCF_002566505.1. NCBI lineage: Bacteria > Bacillati > Bacillota > Bacilli > Caryophanales > Bacillaceae > Bacillus > Bacillus sp. AFS077874. Next base: position 6,144 of record NZ_NUYF01000030.1, on the reverse strand, counting down.
GACTGCTTCGGCGGTCTTTTTTATTGCACTAATGGCAGATTAGTTGAATTAGAATGATTTATTTTTTGTGAAAAAAGGCGAAATTCCCCCAAGTTACAAATAACCATTATTTAGGTATGATTTTCTAATTACTACTAAATAAATAGTACGGAGGAACTTCGAATGTTAAGAATTTTAAGATTAATATTTGCATCGGTAGTCGTAATTTTGTCTATCTATGACTTAATAACTCATAAGTCAGCATTGATGCCTTATATGCTTTTTTTCTTAGGAGTAACGTTATTGTTGGCAAGTATATCTGAATTTCAACTAAAACGAAAAAAAAATGGATATAGTTATTTAATAGTATCTTTGTTTATTTTTCTTGTATCAATACAAGGATTCTTATTGAACTAACGCATGCTTTAGTTGAATATCAAGAGTTACTTCGGTGACTCGCAAGGGTGCGACAGTCTGAGATGCATCGTGATTGTTGGAGTCAGACTAAATGATGGGTTCTAATGGCACCATGTTGAAGCGACCTTCCTCACCCAGCCATAGAAGCAGTTCAACAAAGCGCAAACATGGAAAATAGGAGCCTCATTGGCTCCCATGTGTTATGAAATAACTATTGATCCAAAGTTTAGGCTGGATATCCTCCAGTTGGTGGTGGCCAAGCGCTAAATAATCTGCGTATTATTACGATTTCACCTAAATGATAGGAGTTGTGAGATGCAATATTGCGTAGTACACCACCTGGTGATTCGCCTGGCCATTTCTCCAATGATTTATCCAATTGAACAGTTTGGGCAATCGTACATGCCTGTTCTATCCCTTGAAGAAAATGTTGAATAACCTGTTTCCACTCTTCCTCATTACTTGGCCCCTCTTCAACAGGCCAGCTTTCTTTTACATCGGAAGGTAATTCTGGCTTCTCTCCTAGTGCGAATAATAAGAGAAATTCTTGCCAGTATGTCATGTGTTTGACTAATTGATAAATAGTATAAGGTAGCTCTTCTAATCTTTTCCCCGCAAGATCCATGTTTATATCCAACAAAGCATTCTTGATAGGAAGATGACCTCGTTCTCCTCTTAATGATTTTATTAATGTATCACTAAACGCTTTATTTGATTGCTCCATAAAACCGACTCCCAACATTTTTATTCTAATGAATTTATTGTTCTTTTTACTTTCTTTTATCGAAAAAATCACTGTTCATATTAGACAAATCGAATTTTCCATCTAAATCATATGATGATAAAGCACCCAATCTTTAGCTGATTACAGTACATCTTCATTTATTTTAATTATACTGATTAGAGTAAACTCTAAGTCAATAGATAAATGAATGATTAAAAGCCTTTACCCCTTCTTCAACTATTCTGCCAAATAGTGCATAAAAAAATCGGCTAAACAGTCGATCAAGTTGTTCAACTAACGCATGCGATAGTTTAACAAGTTTGGACTGCTTCTTTAAGAATGGCTTTTAACTCAAAAAGCATAATAGTACCCCATAAGAAGAGCATTTTTCTAAATATACAAAAAAGATTAATTTATATGTAGGATTTTATACGAAAAAAGTAGAAGAATAGGAGTACGAAACCTTCCAAACCCCTTGGAATATCAACGATGTATAAAAGCCTGTATATCGTGAGAAAAAAGATAAAAGCCAATCCCTTCTACGCCAAGGGATTGGCTTTTTGTATACTTCCGTTAAGATTGATTATGTTAACTAAAACTGTATGGGATATACATAAATACATTTTGTCGAAAATATTAAAAAGGATAATTTTTCTATATGAGGAACTAATAATTTAATAATTGTATGCCAATATATAGTAGAAATCTTAATCTAAACTAAAGGAGAACAAAATGGGAAAAAACAACAAAGGCTTTTCCGAAACAGGATTGCGCAAAATACGAAAAGTACTGGAGCAGCATGTCGATTCCGGAAAGATTCCTGGACTCGTCGCCTTAGTCAGCCGAAACGGCGAGACGCACGTCGAAGCGCTTGGAACAATGAGGCATGATGGTAGTGCACCAATGCGTCGGGACACAATCTTTCGATTGGCATCCACTAGCAAGCCGATCGCAGTTTCGCCGGTAATGGTTCTACTTGACGAGTGCAAACTGCATTTGGACGAACCAATAGACAAATGGCTGCCCGAACTCGCCGACCGGAAGGTGTTGAAACGGCCCGATGGTCCGCTGGACGAGACCGTCCCAGCACGGCGTCCTATCACTATACGAGACCTGTTGACCTCCACATTCGGGCTCGGAGTGGATCTCACATTGATAAGTTCTCCAATCATGACCGCGTTCTTCGAGAGTGGAATATTCGACATGCCAGGGCAGGATATGCCCGATCCAGATGAGTTTATGCGTCGCCTAGGTGCACTTCCGCTAAGCTATCAGCCCGGAGAGCGATGGCAGTATCATATTAGTATCGAAGTGCTCGGCGTGCTTGTTGCCAGGGTCACTGGTCAGACATTCGAGTCGTTCCTGCGCGAACGCATCCTCGATCCACTGGGGATGAAGGACACCGGCTTCTACGTGCCTGAGCGCAAGATTGACCGGCTTCCACCTGCCTTCAACCCCGATCCGCAGACAGGTGAGTTCATCGTATGGGATGAGGGTGCAGGTGGACGCTACAGCAAACCTCCAGCATTCCAAGCAGGCGGCGGTGGGCTGCTCGCAACCGTCGACGATTATCACGCGTATTTGCAGATGTTGTTGAACAAAGGGATACATGGAACCAAACGGATTCTGTCCCGACCTGCAGTCCAGCTGATGACCACCAACCGTCTCACTCCTGAACAACAAGTATACCGAGACCATTTGGCCAAAAACAACGTCCATTTATCGTTTGGACAAGGGATACAAGGCGGCTGGGGCTTTGGGATGGCGGTGCGTACCTATCTTGGAGACTATGCGTCCATTGGTCAGTTCGGCTGGGATGGCGGAACAGGTACTTCCGCTTACGCTGATCCAGATAAACAGCTTACTGGAATTCTGTTCACCCAGGTTGGGATGTCCACTCCGGACTCATCGCATCTTATCCAAGACTTCTGGACCACGGTCTACCAAGAAATCGAAGACTGAAACCGATATTGTTTGAAGGGGTATCGTCCTGGGAATGCGAATTTGCAATGTTAAAGAACAAAAATGTATCAGTAGGGTATCTTGAAAAGATAAATGATGTCTGGACCATCCCTTGGATGGTCTTTTTTACATACGAGACCAGAGAACTACCGATAAGTTTCATTATGTAAACTAGATTGACCTAAGATTTCATGTAAAAATAGGCTAGTTCTTGTTCAACTAACGCATGCGATAGTTCAAGAACGATGGACATACATGGGAAAATAAATTACAAATATTTATCTTTACATTCTTATCCATTGGTTATATATTTACATTTGTAAATTAAATAGATGTTCTAATAAAACCTAAGTTGCTTAATCTGAAAAGAGCGGGGGAACCATTTCTTTATTGGGGTGAGTCCTTTTTGTAAAGGTAGGGATATTCTTTAGTCCCGAATCCGACAGCTAACCTCGTAAGCATTTAAAGAAGGGGTTTACTTTAGTATTTTTTACAAACACTAAGTAAAGCTTAGTGTTTTTTTGTGCGTTTTTTTATGAAAGGAGAGAAAAACATGCATCATCCATCAGATTATATGGAACTCATATTGTTTATTTTAGCAATTCTTGCAATATGGTTTTCAGTCACAAATTTTAGCAGTGTAAAGCGAATCTTTATTGGAAGGCCCATGAGGACAGCTGAGATTCATGCACAACATAATAAGTTACTTTGGTTTATTGCACTGCCAATTCTTGCTGCAGATCTTTACTCATCTGTTTCATATGGTCCTGAAGCAGGAATTACAGAGTTAATTGGACTTGGCAAGGAAGCAAGTTGGTATATTATTCCGATTACAATCGCCACAATTATTCTTTTAGGTATACTAATTCTTTCATATATTATGGGAATTTTAGCTTATCCAAGTGGTGGAGGAGCTTATGCGATTGCTAAAGATAACTTCAAGCAAAGATGGGTATCACTAGTCGCATCAAGTTCACTTTTAGTAGACTATATTTTAACTGTAGCAGTATCGGTTTCTGCTGCACTTGAGGCAGTATCATCGGCGTATCCAGCTATTACACCTTATGAAACGGTTTTAGCTATTTTTTGTGTATTTATTTTATTAGTTGTTAATCTTCGAGGTGTTGCAGAATCGGCTAAAATTTTCGCTTGGCCGACATTTGGATTTATGCTTTGTATGTTACTTTTAATTTTCACTGGATTTTTCGATGAATTCCAACATGGCTTTGTTCAGGATCATACTCCTACATTTGGTACAGTTCCAGAAGGATTAAGTATTTTGCTTGTTTTAAAAGCATTTAGCTCGGCTTGTTCTGCATTAACGGGAATTGAAACAATATCAAATGCAGTTCCAATATTTAGAGAACCAAGACAAAAGAGTGCTATTAAAACATATATTGCACTTGGAGTTATTACTTCTATTACTTTATTGGGATTTGCATATCATTTATATGTGAATGGTATAACACCAGATCCGCATGATACGATGTTATCTCAATTGATACAAGTTTATTTTGGTCATGGCATTATTTATCAAGTAATTATTTGGTTTACTTTTATTATTTTAATTTTAGCAGCCAATTCAACATTTACAGGCTTTTCGCAGTTAGCAGCAATTGTAGCAGCTGATGGTTTTTTACCTAGAGGACTATCGAATCGTGGAGATCGATTAGGGTATTCAAATGGTATTATCGCACTTGCAGCAGCAGCAAGTATATTAATTATAGCCTTCCAAGCACATACGAATGCTCTAATACCTTTATATGCAATTGGTGTATTCCTATCATTTACCATTGCACAGTTAGGTTTAACAAAACGATGGAAACGTGTAAAAGGGCCAAATTGGCAAGTGAAATTAGCAATTAATACAGTCGGTTTAATTGTAACATCTGTTGTTACGGTTATATTTGCAGTAACAAAATTTGCAGACGGAGCTTGGGTTGTACTAGTTGTAATTCCTGCAATCATTTTCTTTTCTGTCGCAATATACAATCATTATCAAAACGTGGCTGATGAATTACGTATCGATTTAAGCTCTTATAAACCAGTAGCAAATAAAGTCATTACGGTTGTTTTAGTTTCTGGTACACATCGTGTCGTTCATAATACATTATCATTCGGAAAAGGTATTTCGAATGACCTTATTGCTGTATATGTAGGTTTTGATGATGAATCCATACAAAAAATGGAAGAAAAATGGAAAGAATGGGGTGCGCCTTGTCGATTGGTTGTTCTAAACAGCCAATATAGATCAGTTCTAGAGCCTCTTTCAAGATTCATTAAAGAGGTTGAAGAAAAAGAAGAAAATAGTCATATTCAAGTTGTCATCCCGCAATTTATCCCTAAAAAATGGTGGCATAATTTATTACACAATCAAACAGCGCTATTACTTCGCTTATGGTTAATTAGACATAAAGATGTAGTAATAACAACTGTTCCGTATCACTTAAGAAAATAAATAAAAAAGCATGAAATTATTGAATTTCATGCTTTTTTATATTGAGGAAGTTTAATCTAAACAAAGTTAAAAGTAGATGACAGCGTAAAGATAAACTTATTTATTATAAAAATAACTTAAAAATAATTAGAATTATACTGTGATTTTTCAAAATTAACCGGAAAAATTCTCATAAACTTCCGGAATGAAAAAGAGACTTATTCGAAAAAACGCATAGGTCTCTTTTTTAAATTGAAATGTTCTATTCTTATTCAACATAATGGCAGTTTAGTTGTATAAGATATGATAAAATAATGTGAAAAAGAGGGAATCATAGAGGAGTCAATATGACTATTTTTATGTATATTTTAGCTGTTTTTTCATTTTTTGGTTTGATATTTTTTTCATTTAAAAATAAAGAGTTTAATCAAAATGAAAGCATTGATGTAGGCACTTCAGATGTTATAGGAGATATATTATTATTTATTATTGATTTATTTCCGTGGTATATAAAAAAGCTGTTTATGATGCTACTTTCATTGGGTTTATGCATATTTTGTATCTGTTATTTTATTTATGCGTAACGGATTGTTTATACAACTAAAGCATGCGTTTGTTGAACAAC
>NZ_NUYF01000029.1:0-1921 GCF_002566505.1 Bacillus sp. AFS077874 | reverse complement strand
CGATTTTTTTATGTGTGCCCAGCATGTACATCACCTATAAGGTGCAAGTCCTGAACCATGAAGGCAGTAGTAGTGGTTAGCCTAAGACAAGGGTGTCCGTGGTGACGCGGAATCTGAAGGAAGTCGGCGGCAAATTTCCGACCTAAGGAACAAGAACTTCATATAAGGCTAGGTAACATTGGATGAGTTTGCATAACAAAACGAAGTCCTTACTGCCAAAGGTGTTACAGAGTAAATGAAGTAGGTAGATGGAATGAAAGATGATGTACTTACCTGGGGAGGTCTGGCAAATAAGCTACACACTTGTAGTAACTTATCTAGTGATAGATAACTGAATTGCCAGAAGTCAGCAGACGTCATAGTACCTTTTCTGAACTCGAGAACGAAAAGGGAAGGACTGAACAAATTAAGGAGAACAGATACTAGGCGTTCGAATTCTATATAGAAGCAGACAATCTCTATAAAGAGACTTACTTGAATGAAGAAACGGTGAATACGTGGGGGACTTCAAGAGGGTGGAGTAGAATTAGGCACAAACAGACAATCTTGTTCACGTAGAAAGGAAATATCAAATGTTGATGGAAATGATCCTAACACGGGAAAATCTTTTAAGTGCTCTGAAAAGAGTCGAACGAAATAAGGGGAGCCACGGTGTAGACAATATGTCGACCAAAGACCTGCGGTCGTACATTGTCAAACACTGGGATGAACTAAAACAATCCCTTGAAAATGGAACCTATCAACCACATCCAGTCCGTCGAGTCGAAATCCCGAAACCGAATGGTGGCATGAGGTTATTAGGTATACCGACCGTGTTAGACCGATTCATCCAACAAGCAATTACCCAAGTATTAACACCAATATTCGACCCAAACTTCTCGGAAAATAGCTACGGTTTTCGTCCAAAGAAAAGAGGACATGACGCAGTAAGAAAAGCAAAAGGTTATATAAAGGAAGGATGCGAATGGGTAATTGATATTGACTTAGAGAAATTCTTTGACAAAGTTAACCACGATAAGTTGATGGGCATCCTAGCGAAGCGAATTCCAGACAAGATACTCTTAAGACTAATACGGAGTTATCTGAGCGCAGGAGTCATGATTGGAGGAATATTTTCTGAAAGTACCGAAGGTACTCCACAAGGAGGACCATTAAGTCCATTACTCTCAAATATTATTTTAGACGATTTAGATAAAGAGTTGGAAAGAAGAGAATGCAAGTTTGTAAGATACGCCGATGATTGTAATATCTATGTTAAATCAAAGAAGGCAGGATTGCGAACAATGTCTTCTATTGTTTCCTTTATTGAAAAGAACTTAAAGCTTAAGGTAAATACGGAAAAGTCTTCAGTAGACCGACCGTGGAACAGAAAATTCTTAGGCTTTAGTTTTATATGTATCAATAAAACTAAAATAAAAATCTCTAATCAGAGCTTAAAGAGAGTAAGACAGAAAATTAAAGAATTAACTTCGAGAAAGAATTCTATTCAAATGGTAAGACGTATAGAAAAATTAAATACTTACCTGATTGGCTGGTGTGGATACTATGCGTTGGCAGATACACCAAGTCAATTTAAAAGTTTAGATAAGTGGATTCGAAGAAGACTTAGAATGTGCTTATGGAAACAATGGAAATTTCCACGTACTAGGATAAGGAAACTAATCAGTCTTGGCATTAATAAACAAACAGCTTATGAATGGGGAAATACAAGAAAAGGCTATTGGAGAATTTCGCAAAGTCATATTCTAAACAAAAGCCTAGGGAATAAATTTTGGCAAAACCAAGGTCTCAAAAGTCTATATCTAAGATATGAATTTTTACGTCAGACATAATTTGAACCGCCGTATACGGAACCGTACGTACGGTGGTGTGAGAGGTCGGGGGTTAGCCGCCCCCTCCTACTCGATTGAGCTAAATGGCA
>NZ_NUYF01000028.1:0-8246 GCF_002566505.1 Bacillus sp. AFS077874 | reverse complement strand
CCTAACTCACGCATTTCTTTGCTTGGGTTATTATATCGCTCTTCGATATCTTCAAACATTCTTAGTCCTAAGTAGTATGGATTAATACTTATTTTAGAAGGTTGAACTACTCCTGCGTTTAGTTTCGCGTATTCGATTGCTTCATTTGAATCGAGATTTAGTTCTCGCATGATGCGGATGTGCCAGTAACTTGCCCAGCCTTGTTTCTCTTAAAGATCTTCTTTTTCCCAAGAAAAAAAATTAGAATTTATTGTATTAGTCCTGCTAATAATGATCTTAACCGATCTGAAATCTAGAAAAAATGATTAACTACTTATGACCCCTTTATTTTGACATAGAAAATGCTTCATATTTAGGGATGAACTGAAAAAGCAGTGGAATTTAGTTCCACTGCTTTTTCATATTTCATGTAGATTTTAATAAACCTTTACTATTCTTGTTGCACTAATTAATCCTTTTGCATCCTTTGCGGTTACAAATAAATATGTACCGGCTTTTTGCTTTGGTATATTTACTTTAAAATCACCGTAGCTATTTGCTTTAGACGTATAAACTTTTGTGCCAATTTTTACCGAAGCAACTGCATATTTTTCAGCTTTTCCGGTAAATGTGGTTGAGTAATATCTCACAGGACTCACAACCGGCATATTCGGTGCGACACGAGTAACTTTTAAGGATCTAGCATTACTAACTTTTCCAGCTACGGTTGAAGTTACATTAATTGATATTCCACTGTTTTGAATTGGTATCGACACTTTGAAATTCCCTACACTATCAGCTGTAGCGCTGTATGACTTTGTGCCAATCTTAACAGTTACTACCGCATACTTTTCGGTTTTTCCAGTAACTGTTGCCGCTTTATTGCTGATCAGGTTAACAACAGGGACATTAGGAGCAACTTTAGTAACCTGTATTTCCTTTGGTAAGCTTATATTACCTGCTGCATCTTTTGCAGTAATGCTCAATTTTACACCGCTGTTTTGAGTAGGTATCTTGACTGTGAACTTCCCGTAAGAGTCAGAATTGCCACTATATGATAATGTCCCCACTTTCACGGTAATCGTGGATCCTTTTTCGCTTACCCCTGTTACTGTGGTAGATTTGTTTGTTACCGTATTAACCACTGGAATATTTGGAGCAACTCTAGTAACCTGCATTTCCTTTGGTAAGCTTATATTACCTGCTGTATCTTTTGCAGTAATTCTCAATTTTACACCACTGTTTTGAGTAGATATCTTGACTGTGAACTTCCCATAAGAATCAGCAATGCCGCTATATGATAACGTCCCTACTTTCACAGTAACCGTGGATCCTTTTTCGCTTCCCCCTGTTACTGTGGTAGATTTGTTTGTTATCGTATTAACCACTGGAATATTTGGAGCAATTCTTGTAACCGTCACCTTTTTGGACTGACTTTGGTTCTGTGCGAGATCAGTTGAAGTAACAGAAATCACTGTTCCGCTATTTTGAAACGGGATAATAATTTTAAAAATGCCATTTTCATCAGCAATCGCGCTGTAAGTTTTATTACCTATAACAGCCTTAACAGATGCTCCTACTTCCGTTTCCCCTGTGATTTTTCCATCTTTATTTGTAACAGGATTAACTGATGGTTCTGATGGTGAAGTTTTATCAATCACCGTCGTAGTAACGCTTGGACTCACATTATTTGCAGCATCACTTGCAGTCACGTATAGTACTGTACCTGCTTTTTGCAGTGTGATTGGTATTGCAAAACTACCATCAATATTTGCGTAGCCATCAGCGACAAAGACCTCCCCATTTCTTATAGTAATCTTTGCTCCTGCTTCCGAGTAACCGGTGACTGCCTTCGATGCATCGGTTACTGGAAAATCAAATGAAAGTTTTAACAAAGGTGCTGTAACATCCTTCACTGTTAATTGAACGGAGTCACTCCTATTTTGGACCTGATCTTCTGCAAAAACTTTAATTACCGTGCCGCCTACTTGTGGTTGGAAATTAATTGAAAACATACCATCTACCGCATAGGACGAGCCAATAATCGTTTCGCCAGCTACAACTTTAATAATTGATCCCTTTTCCGCAACTCCACTAATACTAGTAGATTGGTCTGTTATTTCATTGGTTAAGAGCTGTGGTACTGCTGGCGAGGTTCGGTCCACCACAGTAACATGCTTAGCCTCGCTAATATTTCCTGATGCATCTTTTGTAAATACAAGTACTTGTGTATCTGCCTTTAATTTTCCGATCGGCATTGAAAAATTCCCATTTTCATCTGATACATCAGTACCAAGTGATTCACTAGCGACCTTTGCCACAACGGTAGAAAATGGCTCCGCTTTACCTGTGATTTCTACTGCACTATCAGTCACTTCATTTACGATAGGAACTTCTGGTGGTGTTTCATCCAAAACAGTCACTTTGGTGATTAGGCTGGTTCTATTAAAGCTATCTCTCACCTTAATCTTTAATTCTGTTCCAGCTTTTTGAAGTTTGATTGGAATCTGGAAGCTACCATCTTTATCCGAATTTCCTTCACCAATCTTCTCATCGGCATTATAAATTTCTACAAGGTTATCCGCATCGGTCATACCGCTAACCAATTGATCACGATCGCTTACTTTTGCTACAACCGGTGCTTCCAATGCTCCTAATGGGTAACTGTTATCAAATGGTTTATACGAAATTGTTGATACATCTAGTTTGTCACGATAGTTCATATTATCATTTACATCAACTATCCCTTGGCTAATCTGTTTTGTATCAGTCAAGCCCCAATAATTATTCTTCCCATCAAAAAGAATCCCTTTATATCCAGAGATATCCACCTTTAGTCGAGGGTAACCGAAAAAATTATTTTCGTTAATAAAAATGTTAGCAATTCCACCGTCAGGATCTCTACTAGTCAGCTTTATATCTGGGGCAGAATAGTCAAGCGGATTGATGAACGTGTTATTTTTAATATAAATTTTCCCAGGACCATTATTAACATTTAGAGTTGCTTTTTGGCTAAAAAAGTTATGTTCAATTATTGAATCTAAAATGGATGAGGAAAGTGATATAGTTCCATTGCGATACTGGTTATGGCGAAGCGTAACATTTTTATTTATAGTGGTTACTAGAAAGCCACCATTGTATCTTGATGGATAAAAATGGTCCGCGTATTCAATTTGAATAAAACTGTTATTAAAGTTACTGCCCTTTACATAAACATCTTGCAACTTGATACGCTCTTGTTCTGTGCCAACAGCAATCAATTTACCATTAACCGAAATAGACGATCCATTTTTTCCAATCAGCTCCACCCCAGGTTCTATCGTCAGTGTTACCCCAGAATTAATCACAATGGGACCTGTTTGAACATAAGGTGAACCCTCTTTTGTTAAAACTCGATCTTCGCTGATAACCCCACTAATTACCGATGAAACCGTATCGCCTTGCTTCTCAATATAAGCCGAAGAAACGTATCCAACATATTGCCCATCGAGAGTTTTCGCTGGAAACCAGACAAACTGATTTTTACTTGTCTTAGTCTCGTCAAATTTAAATGGTCCTTCTAAGATTAAGGGTGTATTAATTGGCAAAACTTTTTCAATACCTGGTGCTCCAGGTCCTTGTCGTAAATTAACATTATCCTCTGTTGTCAGTACTCGGTCCCCCGCTTTTAATTCAATCGTTGTCGCATGAACACCTTGTACAATATATTCTGGCTTTAGGAATTCAATGGGGTTATCACTTGCCTTATCATAATTGAAATCCTTTACGTCAAATGGATACCTTGCTAAATCGGTATCGCCCAAATAACTATCTTTTTCGATTTTCCCAAAAACTATCTCTTGATAGGCTTTATAATTAATTTCTCCTGTATCTTGGAATAAAGGGCTATTAACTGGCACTGTACCATTGTACGCCATAACAGGAAAATACCAATTTTCAATGATATCCCGTCCTGCTCCATTAATGTGCGGAAGCGATGTCAAATTGGCCTTGTCATTAAGAATGCGTACGCCTGTTTCGATATTGTAAACGATATCATTCTTTAAGCGTTCTTGCTGTTCCTCTGTTAATGTTTTATCTGTAATTTGCATAATCCCAATTCCATTATCCGTCGAGATGTACGGCTTACCATCGACGAATTGTCTCCAATCGGATTCTTTTGTGGCAATACCTTTTACAACTTCAGGGGGAATATCTGCTTGAATTGCAGCGTTTGTCAACAAACAGTTGATGTGTTGGAAAGTTGGGTTTTCATTTGGTGTAATGACTCCATATTGATTTGCACACTTCAAAGCCCATTCTGGTTCTGATTCTGCGGTGGCTTTCCCATGAAACAAAGCGACCATACATGCCGTAAGTAATCCAGTTTTTATAAAAAAAGATTTCATGACCTCATTTTCCCCAATCTATATATTTATGTAATTATCAATCTATTTTAACATACCAAATGCTGACAGATTAAGTGTTTCTCCTTGTTTTAATATCTTGCATAATGTCTGGTATTCTATATAACTCATTTTTGTTTGCACGCGGTCCAACACATATTGATGACCTCGATTCTATTACTGGGTTGAATATTCCCATTTTCATTAAAATTTCTAATCACTTATACAACATGAATACCCAACAGTCGATGCATTCATAATAAATAAAAACCACCTATAAAAGGTGGTCTCAAATATACTTCCGATGAATATTCTTCCCATCATAACTAAACAACACAGACTTATTCTCAATATTCGTCTCCAAATGAACCCCTCTACCCCACAACTGATGAATATAAGGCATTACCTTCTCTACATACTTCACATCAAGTTCCATATTTTCATAGGAATGCTTCAAATAAAGCTCACCATTTTTTAAATAATCGCCCTCATGAACAACTATATATGGGAATCCGCCATTTACCCGACTAACTACCAGTTGATCTCTTACATTTTCCCATGCTTTATCGGTAACTTTATATTCCTTACCTTGTCGCTGGAATAAATACATATCTTCTCGCATGACAAGATCTTTCGTTAAGTAGTTTCGTATAAATGAACTATCAGGCTCTAACTCTCTCACTTCAAACATTTTCTCTCGACCACTGCCAGGTTTAACACCTAACTCTCTCATTTCTTTACTTGGATTATTATATCGCTCTTCAATATCTTCAAACATTCTTAAACCTAAATAATACGGGTTAATGCTTGTTTTTGATGGCTGAACTACTCCTCCATTAAGCTTTGCGTACTCAATTGCTTCATTAGAATCAAGATTTAATTCTCGCATAATTCTTATATGCCAATAACTTGCCCAGCCTTGTTTCTCTTAAAGATTTTCATTTTTCAAGAAGTAAATTAGGATTATTAGTATTTGACCAGAGAATTAACCTCTTTTACTATCGTATTTATTTTGCAAGCTAAATTTAGAAAAAATGACATACTGCCTACTTACGGCGGCTTTAATTTGACATACAAAATTGTTCAGCTGTAGGGGATATTTACCCATGCTTTTAATTGAGTTGATCTACGTATACCTAACTCTTTAGATATAGTTTCGTAACTGGCATATCCTTCTCGATATAGTCTAACCGCTTCAAGTTTTAATTCGATTGGATATTTATTGAATTTAGATCCTTTTACAGCCAAAATACAATCCCCCTATAGTAGACTACCTTTCCATATTATCGGATAGGCTTTTTTGAGTGTCTACTATAAGGGGATTTTATCATTTATGAGAGCCCTCCTATTAGTTACGGTAATACAGTGATACTATCTACGTTGATTTCCGTCGCCGATTTACGAGCTCCTGCGCTTGCTTTTCCTGTCCATTCAATTGTTAGTACATGTCGTCCTGCAGATAGTCCCGTCTTTTTAAAGAGTTCTGCTTTATATACCGTTGTCGTTGAATATAGGTTAGGATTCGTAATTACGCCGTCTACAGTAACCTTGGCAATTCCTTGACGGCTATTTTTCATTCCTTTATATACCACACCTGTACCATTAAATACGATACGTATGCTTGAGCCAGCTTCATTTACCTTGGCATATGAACCACCTGAAGCACTTGTTGTTGAGATGGTGCTCCAAGTTCCAAAGTAGGTAAGGTCCTTACTTGTGTTTTCGTACGTTCCCGCGGCTGTTCCGTATTTTACTTTAGCAGTATAGCTACCCGATCCCTTATATCCATATACATCTAAATAGTACGTTCCATCACTTGGCGCAATATACGTAAAGCTTTCTGTAGACGTTCCAGCTTTTTCTGAAAACGCAACAATACCGGCACTATCTTTCACAGTTTTAGCAGTTGATTTATATAAGTAAATATCAAAGTCTGTTCCAGCAGTTCCTGAAAGTGAAACAGTTACTCTTTCCCCTTTTATGAGTTTAAAAAAGTACACATCATCTAAATCTGTTGTTGAACTTAGCGTAGAACTAACAGATGTACTTGTTAAAGGTACTCCTGGAATATCATCGTCTCCTCCCAACGCCTTTCCTGCGTTAAGCAACCCACCGGTTACTACCTTTCCTGTCAATGACGAAAGTGGTGTAACAGATTTCATAATTGCGTCCTTAATTTGAGCAGGAGTATAAGCAGTATACACACTCTTAACTAATGCTGCCGTTCCTGTCGCATGCGGGGTAGCCATCGATGTACCACTTAAATATGCATAACTGTTACCAGGATACGCGCTTAGGATATTTTCACCAGGTGCTGCGATATCGACACTTGTTGCACCATAGTTAGAAAAGCTTGCAAGGTTTCCTGTGTTATTTATAGCCGCGACCGAAAGAATGTTTGACAAATTATAAGCTGCCGGATACATAGGAGATGTGTCTGCATTCAAACCACTATTTCCAGCTGCTGCTACAAACAAAGAGCCTGAATTTTTGATAGAGTCAGATAATGCCTGACTAAATCCTCCTCCGCCCCATGAATTATTAGAAATTTTTATTCCCTTTGCCTTTGCATATTCAACTGCTTTAATAGCATCAGCTGTATAGCCTCCGTCAGGGCCGAGAAATTTTAATGGCATAATCTTCACGTTTGGTGCTACACCAATAACACCGATCGTATTATCGTTTCCAGCAATTGTTCCTGCGACATGTTGTCCGTGATAGTCCTCCTCTGTGCTGTAAAACAATATATTATTGTTATCATAGAAATTCCAGCCATTCACATCATCAATATAGCCATTGCCATCATTATCTTTTCCATCTCCTGCAATTTCACCTGGATTCACCCAAATATTATCCTTTATATCAGGATGATTTATATCCATCCCTGTATCAATCACCGCAACTACTACGGAAGAACTTCCCTTTGTTTTTGCCCAAGCTGTTTCTGCCTTTATATCAATTCCTGCTTTTCCAGGAACTCCGCCTATGGTTTGACCAGTATTCTTCATTCCCCATAAGTACGAATAGTAAGGGTCAGATACGCCTAATGGCTTTACTATGTAATTAGGCTCTGCATATTCGACATTGGTAGATGCATTTAAAGTCTTAATCGCCTGCTCAATCAATATACCCTTTTTAAACTTTACAAGCTGTACGCCTTTATCATTTAACTTCTGTGCCCCGTATAAACCTAAATCATTTTTGATTATCCCTAGACTTTCTACAGTTGCATTGTTTTTAAACTTAACGATGAGTTCCTGTTCCTTATACCGCTTGCCGATCTGTTTATTAGCTACCTTAACACCTTTGCTTGCAATCTTTGGAATTTGAACGATTGAATTTACGCCTTCTGCCACCTTTTTCTTATTTGTCGGTTGAGATGAAGAAGGAGATTGTGCAGATACAGTCACAGTAGAATATAACAAACTAACACTTACAATACAACTCGCAACTATCTTATTAATCCTCATAACAGCTCTCCCTTACATTAGATTCGTAGACAAAAAGATAGCATTAAGTACCTATTTCTTGCCTACAGACTAATTGTATTTACATATACAGGATTTTAACTTTGTTTTTTTTATCATTTTTCCGACAAAAAAGCCTAGCAGGTATATGAATTGTTCCCTATAAAGCAGACACTAAAAAAGAGATGCAATAAATTATCAACAGATTAAATGGTGATCCAATCGAAAACCAATTAATCAGAAATTATCTCTGTTTTACTTGAATCTGTTAAACTCACATTTCCAATCTTCATAATGTTCATTAACTAGACCATTTGATATTTGAAATTTTAGTTGAATAATGGATAATAATAGAAAGCAATTCATACAAAAAACCACCTAAAAAAGGTGGTCTCAAATATACTTCCGATGAATA
>NZ_NUYF01000027.1:0-24593 GCF_002566505.1 Bacillus sp. AFS077874 | reverse complement strand
TAGTTTTCAAAGTTCACTTTATCGCTTCAGAAGCGACTTTTAAATCATATCATTTAAAGCTTGTTTTAGTCAACAACTTTTTTAATGTTTTTTGATTTTTATTTCGTTTGTTTTCCCTCGTTTGGGACAACATAGAATAATATATCAGCTATTTAGATTAATTACAATACTAAAATAAAAGAACTATTATTCAGAATCTTCCATTTAACAGATCACTTTATTAACAATAGTGACTGTATTTACTTTAATATATCTAGGATGCTTCTTTATGAAGCATCCTTTGATTCTTATGCTAACGTTGCATTCTTCTTTAATTTTCCAATTGGTTTTACTGCTTCTACTAATGCTTGATCTAACTCTGTAGTGTATTTTGCTTTTTGTTCCTTACTCCACTCTAGCTTTATTGACATAAATTCAATTACTGAGTCTTTCCATTCATATACCCAATGAATATTGAAGAACAATGCACCAGTACGACGTATAAAAAAGTCGACTGGTTTTACAACCATCTCAAAGTCTATTGCATATAAAAGCGGTAAGAAGACATCTATAGGTAAATTATATTGATTAGCCACCACTCTGTATTGACTTGCTAACTGAAATAATGTGTCAACATTGGAACCATAAAATTTTGTAAAACGTTCAGCTTGATTTTCTGACAAACCATACTTGATTCCTTCTTTGGTTTTTTCAGAAATATATTTAGAAAATTGTGATGCTCCACCTACATGTCCACCAGAGATAGGCATATGTTTTGTCTTACTTTTTATATAGTTAGAATTGTATCCTTCCTTTTTTAGTAATCCAGTTACATAGTCGATTACCGTTTCGGCCATTTTTCGATACCCCGTTAACTTTCCACCAGCAATTGTTATTAAGCCAGAATTTGAAGTCCAAATTTCATCTTTGCGTGAAATTTCGGATGCACTTTTCCCTTCTTCATATATTAACGGACGTACCCCTGCCCAACTTGATTCTATATCCTTTTTCGAGATATTTATTGTTGGAAACATGTAGTTGATTGCATTGATAATATAGTTACAGTCTTCATTAGTCATTTGTGGTTTCGCAGCATCTTCTTTATAAAATGTATCTGTTGTACCAACATATGTCTTTCCATCTCGAGGAATCGCAAATACCATACGTCCGTCTGGCGTATCAAAATAGATTGCTTGACCGAGCGGGAAACGGCTATGATCAATAACTAAGTGAACACCTTTGGATAGCTGTAATACCTTACCTCTCTTTGATTGATCCATTTCACGTAGTGAGTCAACCCATGGTCCCGCTGCATTTACAATTTTTTTACCGTATACTTCATACACTTCACCATCCAATAAATCAAGGACAATTACACCGCATACTTTACCATCTTTATATAAGAAACCATCTACTTTAGCATAGTTCACTGCTTTAGCCCCATGAGCGATTGCTTCTTTCATTACCTCAATTGTTAGACGAGCATCATCTGTGCGGTACTCTACATAGTATCCGCCACCTTTCAACCCTTCTTGTTTTACAAGTGGCTCTTTTTCGATCGTTTGTTCACGATTAAACATTTTTCTGCGTTCACTTCTTTTTACACCAGCTAGGAAATCATAAATCCTTAATCCTATTGATGTACTAAATGCACCAAATGTACCACCTTTATGGAAAGGTAATAACATCCATTCTGGAGTTGTTACGTGGGGACCATTTTCGTAAACAATTGCACGTTCTTTCCCAACTTCTGCTACCATTTTTACTTCTAATTGTTTTAAGTATCGTAATCCGCCATGTACAAGCTTAGTTGAACGACTAGATGTACCTGCTGCAAAGTCTTGCATTTCAAATACGATTGTTGATAATCCACGTGTACTAGCATCTAAGGCAATACCAGCTCCAGTTATACCTCCACCGATAACGATTACATCTAATTTTCTTTTATTTACTGTTTTTAAGACATCTTTTCGTAATGTACCTGAAAATTTCATGGCTTTTCCTCCTTAAATACGAAAAAAAGAGACCACAAACATCACTATAGAAATTCTTCTATAGCATGTTGTGGTCTCTCTAAATCTCCTACCGAAATATTAACTTGTTTCTATTTTAACACTATACTATGTTATTTGAAAGCTTTTGTTGCTTCGATTGCTTTTTTCCAACCACTGTATAGTTCTTCTCTTTTATCATCTTGCATTTCTGGTTTAAATCTCTTATCCATGTTCCATTGTTTTGAGATTGTTTCTTGATTTTCCCAATAACCAACAGCTAGACCTGCTAAATAAGCTGCACCTAAAGCTGTTGTTTCATTTACTTCAGGACGTTCAACTGGGACATCTAATAGATCACTTTGGAATTGCATTAAGAAATTATTCTTAACTGCTCCACCGTCCACACGTAAAGTTTTTAGTTCAATACCCGAATCAGCTTCCATTGCACATAATACATCTTTGGTTTGATAAGCTAATGCTTCCAGTGTTGCACGAATAAAATGTTCCTTCGTTGTTCCACGAGTTAATCCAAAAACCGCTCCCCGTACTTCACTATCCCAGTAAGGAGTACCTAGACCAACAAATGCGGGTACAATATAAACTCCATCTGTAGATTCAACTCTAGTAGCATATTCCTCACTATTACTAGCATCTTTAAACATGCGCATTCCATCACGTAACCATTGAATAGCGGAACCTGCTACGAAAATACTTCCTTCTAAAGCATATTCAACTTTTCCATTTAGGCCCCATGCAATTGTTGTTAATAAGCCATGATTAGATTTTACCGCTTTTTCACCAGTATTCATTAACATAAAGCAACCAGTACCATAAGTATTTTTCGCCATTCCTTCGCCAAAGCAAGCTTGACCAAATAACGCAGCTTGTTGGTCACCAGCTATCCCTGCAATAGGTACATTTTGACCAAAGAAATGGTAATCAACAGTATGACCATATACTTCAGAAGAAGATCGTACTTCTGGAAGCATACTTTTTGGTACCGTTAGCATTTCAAGTAGCTCATCATCCCAACTTAATTCATGAATGTTATACATTAATGTACGTGATGCATTTGAATAATCCGTAACATGTACATTGCCTCCAGATAATTTCCAAACAAGCCAAGTATCAATTGTTCCAAATAATAATTCATCACGTTCTGCTTTCTCTCTTGCACCTTCTACATTATCTAGAATCCACTTAACTTTTGTTCCAGAGAAATAGGCATCAATTAAAAGACCTGTTTTTTCACGAACAACCTCTCCATAGCCTTTCTCTTTTAGATCATCACATATCTCACTCGTTTGACGTGATTGCCACACGATTGCATTATAGATTGGTTTTCCAGTTGTTTTGTCCCACACAACGGTTGTTTCGCGTTGATTTGTAATACCTATACCTGCAATTTGCTCAGGTTTTACATCTGCTTCACTTAAACAAGTAGCAATGACAGCTAAAATTGATCCCCAAATTTCTTGCGCATTATGCTCAACCCACCCTGGCTTTGGAAAATGCTGTGTAAATTCTTTTTGTGCAACATGGACTATTTTGCCATTTTTATTAAATAGAATTGCACGAGAACTTGTTGTACCTTGATCTAAAGAAAGAATGTATTTATTCATAATCGTCCCATCTCCTCATTAAGCTACTACTTTTCTATTATTTGTATGACTTTGACTCTTTTTACTTGTTAAATAAGAAACTATCAAAATACCAACTGTTACAATTCCTACATAAATAATTGCAGAGTTATGCTTACCTTCAAAAATAATTTGATAGAATAATCCTGCAAGTGATCCTCCTAATGCTGGCCCAACAACTGGAATCCATGCGTATTTCCAATTTGAACCCCCTTTACCAGTAATAGGTAATAAAAAGTGTGCAATGCGAGGTCCTAAGTCACGAGCTGGATTAATTGCATAACCAGTCGTTCCGCCTAATGATAAACCAATGCTAACAATTAAGAAACCTACGATAAAAGGATTTAAACCATCTGCAAATTTATTTGAACCAATTGCTAAAATACCAAACACTAAGATGAACGTTCCAATCAATTCACTTAAAAGATTTGCAAATGTATTAGGTATAGCAGGACCCGTTGCAAATACACCTAATTTTGTTCCTGCATCTTCTGTTTCTTTCCAATGAGGTAGGTAATGTAAATAAACAATTGTTGCTCCGATCATCGCACCAATCATTTGTGCTGCAATGTATTCGGGTACTTGACTCCATGGAAATGAGCCTTTAAAAGCTAATGCTAAAGTAACAGCTGGATTTAAATGCGCTCCACTAATACTTCCTACTGCATAAACAGATATTGCAACTGCTAGACCCCATCCTAGAGTTATTACAATCCAACCTGAATCCTTAGCAAATGATTTTTTTAAACTTACACCTGCACAAACTCCTCCACCTAAAACAATTAGCAAAGCAGTTCCAATTAATTCCCCTAAAAATGCTGACATAATTTCACTCCATCCACATTCAATTTAAGATTAAGTTTTCTCGTGAGCGAAAATAAATCGAATGGCCATTCTTTTTAATAATAACTCTGTTAATATAGAAAAGAAGTATTGAGACAATGAGTATGATATTAGTGCATACCAATTATTAACTGAGCCTAAAAACAAAAAGACCCACAATCAATCAGCTTCTATTAATAAATAGAAACAATTAATTGTGGATCTCTTCATTTCTCCGTCACGTTTATTAACTTGTCTTTTATGCTAACCTCAAATGAAAGCGGTGTCAACAATAATTTTCACATTTCTGCCATTATTTTAGGAATTTTTTCCATAAGTCTTTATCCGATGTTGTAATTGCAGTAGCACCAGCATTTAAAGCTGCATCCACATCTTCAACATTTCTTATAAATCCACCAGCTAAAATAGGTATACCAGTTCTTTCTTTTACCTCTTCAATAACATTCGTAAGCGCTCCTGGTAACACTTCAATGTAATCGGGCTTTGTTTTTTCTAATAACAAAAAACTTTTTTCCATTGCACCGGAATCAATCAAAAAGATCCGTTGGATGGCAATAACCCCTTTTTGCTTAGCCTTTAAAATAACATTGGATTTTGTAGAAAGTAATCCATCTGGCTTGTATTCTTGACAAAGAAATTCCACTGCATGCCCATCACTTTGTAAACCATGTATAAGGTCGACATGTAAAAATACTTTCTTTCCATGTTGCTTAGCCAGAGAAACTACACTTTTCAATTGACCGATATGAATATCAAGAATAACAATATATTTATACGAAGTAGTTAATAATTTTTCTATATCCTTTATTTTTCTAACCGCTGGTAGAATCTTTTGTTCATGAAAATCCATCAATATTACCCCTATAGAATTTTTTACTTTTATAGTACACAATATAAAAAAAAAGAAAAAGCCTGTACAATAAAAGAATTTTCTTTGTACAGACTCTTTTTAACTTTAGATCTACTCTCTGAAATACGCTAAGAATAATAGGAAGACTACAAACAATACGTACATTACTGGATGGATTTTTTTCGCTTTTCCAGCAGCGATCATCGAAATCGGATAGAAAATGAAACCAACTGCAATACCAGTTGCAATACTATAAGTTAATGGCATTGCAATAATTGTAAAGAATGCTGGAACAGCAATTTCGAACTTTTTCCAATCAATTTGTCCAATTGATGAAACCATTAATACTCCGACTACAATTAAAGCAGGTGAAGTTACCGCTGCAGTTACTACTCCTAAAAGTGGTGCGAAGAATAATGCTAATAAGAATAGAATACCTGTTACTACTGCTGAGAATCCAGTACGTCCACCAGCAGCTACACCAGCAGTTGACTCAATATAAGAAGTAGTAGTACTTGTACCTAAAGTTGAACCAACTACTACAGCAGTTGCATCAACCATTAATGCTTTACCAGCTCTTTCAAGCTTGTTTTCTTTTAATAATCCAGCTTGGTTAGCTACAGCTACTAATGTTCCAGTTGCATCAAAGAAATCTACAATAAAGAAAGTTAATACTACAGCAAACATTTTACCTGAAGAGAAAACATCTGGAATATGTTTAATTGCTTGACCGAATGTTGGAGCAATACTTGGTACTGGACCAACAACTGAAGATGGCAAGTCGATAATTCCAAAAATCATGCCTGCGATTGCAGTGATGATCATTCCTAAAAATACACCAGCTTTTATTTTTCTAGCCATTAAAACTACAGTAATTACTAAACCAAAAATCGTTAATAAAACAGCAGGTTCATTTAATTTACCAAGTGATACGAATGTCGCAGGGTTACTTACGATAATACCTGAGTTTTTTAAACCAACAAATGTAATAAAGAATCCAATACCGCTACCAATTGCTAATTTTAATTCAATTGGAATTGCATTTATAATTTGTTCACGAAGACCAGTTAATGAAAGAATGATAAAAATGATACCTGATACGAATACGCCAGCTAATGCCGTTTGCCATGGAATACCCATTCCAAGAACTACGTTAAAAGCAAAGAATGCATTTAATCCCATACCTGGTGCTAAAGCAATTGGATATTTCGCATAAATACCCATTAAAATCGATCCATATGCTGCAGCTAAAGATGTAGCTACAAAGATTGCCTCTTTATTCATTCTTAATGCTTCTGGGAAATCCTTTATATCTGATAATGATAAAATCGATGGATTTACAAATAGAATATATGCCATTGCTAAGAATGTAGTTAAACCAGCAATTGTTTCTTGACGATATGATGTGCCTAACTTGTTGAACTCAAAATAATTACTGATACGTTCTTTCATGTGATCCTCCTAAGTTTTAGTCTTAAAAGTCGGTCTCTATTGTTTAAAATAGAAAAGGCACTTTTACACAATGGTAAAAGCGCCTATCACGAGCAGTTTCATTCTGAACATATTAACCCAAGAATAGTAGAATAATAGCAAAATAGTAGGTTAATAACTTTCAGAAATCATTACTTCGTAGTCCGCCATTTTACGGTGGCGGGTAGAGACGCTAGTCCATATTTACTAGCCTATACGACAAGTTATGACAAATAATTTATTTAATTTACCTCTTTATATTACAATCAGTTTTGACTAGTGTCAACAAAAAAACGAACGTTTTTTTATAAAACAATCGTTTTCGTTCGTTTTTACCATATTTTAGTTGTTCAATTAGACTTCATCATTTGGAAAAACACATTTTAGTCAAATAAAACGTTTATTAACAGTAAATTCTAATAACTATTGTACTATAAATTGTTCAATAAATGACAAATTTCAACAAAAAAAAAGCTATAATCACTTACTAAAGAAGAGATTTAGCCATGTTTTACTATTTATAATATTTATTTTGTTTCCTTTTCGACTTTTAATAACCCATATAATAACGATGCAATTACTAATAATTATTACGATTATCTTCAGTAAATTTATATTAATAATTGAATTGCTCTCTTACTCCCTAATACTCCTCAACACACTTTTCTAACCTTGCCCAATTAAAAATACCGATTATAAACAAAAATTATCACAGCATACGATAACAAGTCCGGCTAATTGCTGCAGTCAAATCTCAAGATAAAATAAAAAAGCCATGAACCCAATAAGGGTTTATGGCTTTTTCTTATTATTCCCACTCAATTGTTGCAGGTGGCTTACTAGTTACATCATAAACTATACGGTTTACGTGTTTAACTTCATTTACTATACGAGTTGAGATTTTTTGTAGTACATCCCAATCAATACGTGCCCAGTCAGCAGTCATTCCATCGATAGACGTAACTGCACGAATACCTACAGTGTAATCATACGTACGTTCGTCACCCATTACACCAACACTACGGATGTCAGGTAATACTGTGAAATATTGCCAAATTTCTTTATCTAAACCAGCTAAAGCAATTTCTTCACGTAAAATTGCATCTGATTCACGAACGATTTCAAGTTTTTGATCAGTAATTTCACCTAATACGCGAATTCCTAGACCTGGTCCTGGGAATGGTTGTCTCCAAACGATTGCATCTGGAATTCCAAGTTCAGTTCCAACTGCACGTACTTCGTCTTTAAATAAAGTATTTAAAGGCTCGATTAACGTGAATTGCATGTCTTCAGGTAATCCACCAACATTATGATGTGATTTGATTGTTTGAGCTGTAGCCGTACCGCTCTCGATAATATCTGTATATAGAGTTCCTTGAGCTAAGAAATCCATACCTTCTAATTTAGCTGCCTCATCATCAAACACATAGATGAATTCATTACCGATAATTTTACGTTTTTCTTCTGGATCAGAAACGCCAGCAAGTTTACCTAAGAAGCGCTCTCTAGCATCTACTTTAATTACGTTCATGTGGAAGCCTTCGCTAAATGTCTTCATAACGCCTTCAGCTTCATCTTTACGTAATAAACCATGGTCAACGAAGATACATGTTAATTGATCACCAATTGCTTTGTGAATTAATACTGCAACTACTGAAGAATCAACACCACCACTAAGTGCACAAAGTACTTTTTTGTCACCAACAGTATTACGAATATTTTCAAGTTGAACTTCAATGTAGTTTTTCATTGACCAGTTTGCTTCACATTCGCAAATATTGAATACGAAATTCTTTAATAAATCATTTCCATATTCAGAATGACGAACTTCTGGGTGGAATTGTACACCATACATTTTTTTAGCTTCGTTACTCATTGCTGCGATTGGGCAAGAAGCACTAGTTGCATCTACAACGAATCCTTCTGGTTGTTGAGTTACTTTATCACCATGGCTCATCCAAACTACGTGGTCTGAAGGAAGGTCTTTTAATAAAGCAGACGGATTTTGAATATTTAATTCAGCTTTACCGTATTCACGTTGGTCAGCTCTAGCTACCGTTCCACCGAAATGTTGCGTCATTAACTGCATTCCGTAACAAATACCTAAGATTGGAATTTCTAAATCAAAAATTGCTTCATCACAGAAAAAAGCATTTTCACCATATACGCTATTTGGTCCGCCAGAGAAAACGATCCCTTTAGCGCCCATTTGCTTAATTTCCTCTGCAGTGATTGTATGAGGACGTAATTCACTATAAACGCCAAACTCACGGATACGGCGTGCTATAAGTTGGTTATATTGACTTCCAAAATCTAGTACTACAATTGTGTCATGTTGTTGCAAAACGGTCACCCCATCTATATATATTGAATTAACGTATCAGTTAAACTGATACTATTTTTCCCAAAAAAAATAAAAAAAGCCGACTTTCTCCTCTTTTTACATACGAAAAATACGCATAAGAAGGCAGAAAATCAGACTTAAATTAAACAAAGTCAGACTGCCTTCATAGTCAGGGCATGTTACGGCGCCCCGGTAGAGACTCTCGACCCGTATTGTCGAGGATATATGAAGAATAATGACGAATATTGTATTATTGTCTCATTCTAACAATGTATATTTTTTCGGTCAAGGTATTTCAATACATAAAAAAAATAAATTTTTGTGGAAACGTTACAACTTGTCATGAATAAGATTATAGTGTATCTTTTAACTAACGAACGGTAGGTAGTTTACCGAAACAAAATCATTTATTTAGTCTGCTATAAAGGGGAGATTTTTTATGAGTTGGATTTACTTAGTTATAGCGGGAGTTTCCGAAATTGCTTGGGCATTTGGACTAAAATACTCAGAAGGTTTTACAAATTTGTTACCAACAATTTTAACGATAGCTGGAATCTTGTTCAGCTTTTATTTATTTTCAAAAGCAATAAGAGATATTCCAATAGGTACTGCCTACGCAGTTTTTACAGGAATCGGTGCCGCTGGGACAGTTATTATAGGAATGTTATATTTAAATGAATCAGCATCTATAGTAAAAGTTATTCTGGTAATTACATTATTATCTGGAATTATTGGCTTAAAATTAACTTCAGGTGATAAAAAAGCAGAAAAGGGAGATACAGCTTAAAGTGGCTTGGTTATTTTTATTTATTGCAGGTTTGGGTGAAGTTGGCTTTGTCATTTTTATGAAGCTATCTAATAATTTTAAAAAACTTAACTACTCCATTTTGTGTATTCTATCTGGATGGACTAGTTTTTACTTATTATCAAAGGCCTTAAAGGTTATACCCGTCGGAACAGGTTATACAATCTGGACTGGTATAGGTGCCGCTGGTTCTGTTTTAATTGGCATGTTGTTCTTTAATGAATCACGTGAATGGAAGAGACTATTATTTATCACATTAGTAATTGGATCTGTTATTGGTTTAAAAATCATCTCCCCTCATTAAAAAAATCCCTATTTGAAACAGAAATAGGGGTTTTTTCTTTAGGAATTACGTGATCTTGTCTTTTAAAACAGCTTGCTCCAAGTGTTTTTTCCAACAATTCCATCGACAACTAGTCCATTACTAGCTTGAAATTTTTTAACTGCATTTTCAGTAACCGGTCCAAAAATTCCATCTGCCGTTATTTTAAGTTTTTGTTGAACTTTTTTGACAGATTCACCTCTTGATCCTTCTTTTAAAATACCAGGGTATGGAACTGAGTCTGTTTGGGTTTTCGGGGGATTTAAGATCGCATCAACTTGTGCTTTAAACTCGTTAAATCGATTGGGGTTGTCTATGAAGGTTTTTGGACATGGCTTATGTGTTATGTCATAATGTCTAACAATGTCATTTGCATTTAATGTAAACATCTTACACAATTCAGCAATTACTCTAATACTACGTGTTAATGTATATTGTGATATCGTACCATCCTTTTCTACACACATTTCAACACCGATTGAAAGCTTATTTGCGTTCGGAGCGAGTTCATCCACCCCTCTATATACACCACCATTACTATTTCTTTCATAATGATCATTTGCATGATAAGCTACTTCATCAAGCGGAATAATACAGATTGCCTCTTTCGAATCAACAAAAATATGAGCAGATGCATATGTTTTATTTTTTATCGCTATACCGTTAAAATACCTTTGGTGACTCTGTGCACTTGCCCCTGGATTTGCTGTCCAATGTAGCACAATTTTTCTAACTTCTTTCAATTTTATTGACGGCCTCGTATACTTGTTCATCGAAATAAAATCATTTCTCCAAGTTGCCAAAATTAGCACTCCTTTTCAATATTGGCATGTCCAAAAAAACCTCTTTCTAATACTTGGACATGTATACTAATACAGTATTCTGAAAGATAAAATTCGTTACATATAAAAAAGAGAGTATTAGATACTCTCTCTAGGAAGTTCCTTTTATCTAAACCTAATTACTTTTTTAGCGGTTTAACATAAATTGCTTGTGATGAATTAACAGATATACATCCATCCAAATCCTTCTCTTTTAACAATCCCAAATTAATAGCAGACTTGATTTTATCTCCATCTGGTTTTCTTACTATTTGTATTAAATCAGACAGGTTTAGTTCTTCTAATTTATGAATTGTCTTCTCCTCATTAAATTTCTCTTTTTTTCTTATGATTCGTTCAAGTTTTAAATTATTAATAATTAGTTCACCTTTTTCATTCATTCCAACTTGATGATCAAAGTATCCATGAAAAATCTTTTGTAATTCTTCTAGCTGATTTTCAATATCTTTCTTTTTTTGACTCAAATCATAGTACTCGTTCAACATCGGTTCCGTAATTTTGAAATTATTTTTCCTCCCCATTTCATAACACCACTTTTCATAAGAAGATAATTAATCTTATTGTGAAATTAGACGAGTTATGACTTGAAATACATTTGAAATAAAAGTACATTAACTAGTGGAAGACTAAAAATAGAGTGAATTATTGCTATATAAGAAAACAAAAATTTTATGTTATTTATATATATCAAATGAAAAAGAAAGGAATCTTGATTATGTTGAAAAGCAACAATCATGATAGCGAAATGAAAAATGTTTATTGAGCCAATGCTATTACAAAATGCTGATAAACCATTTGACTCTGATCAACATTATTTTGAATTGAAATCAAATGGTGTTCGAATGATGCTTGAAAGGCAAAATGGAAAGAATAAACTTTTTAATCGAAATGGTACCGAGATTACGGAGAGGATCCCTGAACTCGAAAATATCGACTTAGATGATTGTTACTTAGACGGTGTTTTAGTTTGTTATAATGACGGCAGAGAGGATTTTGAAGCGGCAACCAATCGAGTAAGTTTTATTCAAGAATACAAAATAATACAAGGAAGCAAACAATTTCCATTAACATATATCGTTTTTGATATTTTACGCCTTAAAAATAAGAACTTAATGAAAGAACCTTTATCTTACCGAAAAAAAATCCTTTCAGAAACTATAGTTGATCAAGAATCAATTAAAAAAAGTTTTTATATCGAGTCGGAAGGTGAGATGTTTTTTGAGCAAATTAAAACTCTTGGACTTGAAGGTATAGTAGCTAAATCAAAAGATTCTACTTATATACCAGCACATCGATCACTAAATTGGTTAAAAATTATTAACTGGAGATATAGTAATTACTATATAACAGGCTATAAAAAACAAGGAATGGGATTATTAATCTCGGAATTAAAAAATGGTGAGTATGTAAATGTAGGAATAGTAGAGTTCGGAATGAATACCGGCCAAAAAACAGCTTTCTTTAGTCTAACTAAGCATATAAAAACAGGAGAAGACAAAAATTATATTTATGTAGACCCGCTAGTTCGATGTGTGATAAAAAATAGAGGTCAATTAAATAGCGGAGAATTAATTGAACCAATATTCCATGACTTTATTGTTTAAAAAACAACTTTTTTAGAGTAATGATCTCCCCCCCTTTAATGTAGAAAGTATTAGTAGCTTTTTACTTACATGAAGGGGTTTTTTATGTTCTATCTAAATATAAGCCATAATATGACCAACCAAAATGGTATAGAAAATAAAAGACCAAAAAGGCATCCTCTATATAAACCAAAATTCATCTAAATCATCCTTAAAATATAATTGTAAATATGCTACATAGTTTTTCTGCTTTTATCAAATTTACTATACATATTTAAACGATATCTAGTCAATAAAGCCTAAGCCTTATTTAATCCAATTTCTACAATCTATTACCAGTTTATAAGGATTAATTTAGTTATTCTCATTATCGACTTTGGCTATTAATTACTTACATAATTCACAAGACCAGGTTTTGATTAGTTTTTAAAATAAGATTATCCATTACCTTTATAAAAATTACATTTTCCTTCAAACCCTACTAGCATTTAATCCGTTACCTTTAATGAAACTTAAAATTTAAAAGGAGATGTATGTTAATGAGAAAAATTCGTTTTGCCTTTGTAGCAACTATGTCGTTATTTTCAATACTATTATTTAGTGCAGCGGCATTTGCTGCGACTGATTTTACCCAATTTGGATTTCCAAAAGTAATTGCTGAAAAGAAAATTGAAGCAGGTGATGCTGCAAAAATTAGTCATAGTGGAATAAAAATTGATATTCCTAAGGGCACGTTTAATAATGACGTTGTTTTTCAAATACTAGAAGGGAATAATAATACCTTCCAAACAAATGCCCCAGAAGGTGAAAAAGTGATTATGAATTTTGCATTTAGAGTGGTAGATTCAAATACAAATGAAATTATTGTTAAATTTAATAATCCAGTAATGTTTAGCTTTAAAGATAAGGATGTTAATGATAGAAGCATATATTATAATGTAAAACAAGACGGAAGTATTGCGAGGAATTCTGAACCGGCTGTGATTGAAGATCGAACTTTGATTCACGCAATTGGAGGAGCTCCTGTTGGATGGTTAATAACTTCACCAACAAATAGTATTAAAAAATAGTAAGACTTTAGCCCATGGTTCTTTAAACTGAATCATGGGCAATTTACTTTATGTTCCTAAAACTTTTTTTCCACGTGGCTGGATACTATTTGCATCTGGTTCGAGCGAAATACCGATTGCTTCAAAAGGCTGCTCTTTTTCATTTAAAACGTAAGTAAGAAAACCA
Organism: Bacillus sp. AFS077874; assembly: GCF_002566505.1. Classification (NCBI taxonomy): domain Bacteria; kingdom Bacillati; phylum Bacillota; class Bacilli; order Caryophanales; family Bacillaceae; genus Bacillus; species Bacillus sp. AFS077874. The sequence goes on along the minus strand of NZ_NUYF01000027.1, from coordinate 10,685 downwards.
TTACCATTTTTATCAACATGAAAAGTTCCCGCACTTCTTCGCTTTCCATCATGGATTAGCCACGCTTGATAAGCCTCAGTACCTTTTGTAGTCGCAAGCCCTCGTAGTTTGAAAACAATCTGTTTTCGATCACCTTGATTGTAAACCCATGCATTTCCATTTGCTAAATTTACTCCTGGATTTGTTGATTTTAATGAATATACTTGTTCAACGGCTGTTGGTGAGATTGTCTTTTTACTTACTTGAGCTAGTTCTTGTTTAAGGTAAAGATTATTCCATATTAAGCCAACAAAAGAAACTAGTATTATAGCAGCTGCCAAAACGTATAAAAATTTGCGAAAATGTACTATTGGATTTTTAACAATAGAATGATCAGATGGAAAAATATAATTCATTACTTCTTCCTTTAAATCTGTGGGAACTTCTACATCATCCAAACTTAAAGGAATCACATTCCATGCCTCCTCCATCTCTTGGACTTCCAAACGACAAAATACACAATTTAAAATATGTTCTTCAAATAAAATCTTTTCTTCTTCTGTAACTTCTCCGAGCATATTTGAGACTATTTCTTCGGAAAATGAACAACCTTTATTATTAGTCATTTTTTCATTCCCCCTAACTCTGGTTCCATCCTATTTCTTAAAACTTTTAGTGTTTGATGTAAACGACTTTTTATTGTACCAATAGGTTCTTGCTTCATCTCAGCTATTTCACGAAGTGTATATCCTTCCCAATATAGCCACTGAATTAGCTCGATTTGGCTATTTGAAAGGTATTGATAAGCATGCTGTATTTGTTCTCTAAGCAACTTCTTACACACTATTTCGGCGGGATTATTGGAAGGGTATTCCGGTATTTGCTCCAATTGTTCCTGTCCAATTGCAATTAAGGCTTGTTCCTTTTTCTCCTTACGATGATGATCGATAGTGATATTTCTAGTAATTGTAAGTAGCCAATTTATAAATTGACCTTTTTCCGAATCATAAGCATTCTTCGTGGTCCAAATTCTCATAAATACAGCTTGGACGATTCCCTTTGCTTTCTCAGGATTTTTCGTTGATTTTAAACTAAACGAGTATACAACTTTAATATAACGATCATATAATTCTTCTAATGCAGGCCGATGTTTTTCTTTTATTAGTTGCATCAATTCTGCGTCACTCATTTTTTGCATAAAAAAGGCAAGCCTCCCCATTATTTACATGATTCCTTTTAATAAGTAACGAACAATAATGAAAAACGGTTTGATTTTAAAAGATTTAAATTTTATATTTTTATTTTTAAAAGAGATTGCCCTTTCTTTGTCAAAAAAAATCCCCTCATAGATAAACAGTTAGGAACATCATATCATGTTCTCTTTTTTTCCTGTCTACCTATAGGGGATCATATCCATTACGATTATTTATAGACGTAAAAAAACCCTTGATTGCTCAAGGGTTTTTTCTTTATTACATCATGCCGCCCATGCCGCCCATGCCCATATCAGGCATTGCTGGAGCATTTTTCTCAGGAATGTCAGCTACTACTGCTTCAGTTGTTAAGAACATAGCAGAAACAGATGCTGCGTTTTGAAGTGCAGAACGTGTAACTTTAGTTGGGTCAACGATCCCTTCTTCAATCATGTTTACCCATTGTCCGTTAGCTGCATTGAAACCAACGCCAACTTCCGCACTTTTTAATTTCTCAATAATTACTGATCCTTCTAGACCAGCATTTGTAGCGATTTGACGAACTGGAGCTTCAAGTGCACGTAATACGATGTTGATACCTGTTGCTACGTCACCTTCTGCTTCGATTGCAGCTACTTTATTAAATACGCTCATTAATGCAGTACCACCACCAGCTACAATACCTTCTTCAACTGCAGCACGTGTAGAGTTTAATGCATCTTCAATACGTAATTTACGCTCTTTTAATTCAGTTTCAGTTGCAGCACCAACTTTGATTACTGCTACACCACCAGCTAATTTAGCTAAACGCTCTTGTAATTTTTCGCGATCAAATTCAGAAGTAGTTTCTTCTAATTGAGCACGGATTACGCCGATACGTCTTTGGATTGCTTCAGTTTCACCAGCACCTTCAACGATTGTAGTATTTTCTTTTGTTACTACAACTTTTGAAGCACGACCTAATTGAGTGATGTTAGTTGTTTTAAGATCTAATCCTAATTCTTCTGTAATCACTTCACCGCCAGTTAAGATCGCGATATCTTCTAACATTGCTTTACGACGGTCACCGAAGCCAGGAGCTTTAACAGTAACAGCATTGAACGTACCACGTAATTTATTTACGATGATCGTTGCTTGTGCTTCACCTTCAACATCCTCAGCAATGATTAATAGTGGCTTACCTTGTTGAACAACTTGCTCAAGTACTGGTAAGATTTCTTGAATGTTTGTTACTTTTTTATCTGTGATTAAAATATATGGATTTTCTAATTCAGCAACCATTTTCTCTGAATTTGTAACCATGTAAGGAGAAGAGTATCCACGGTCAAATTGCATACCTTCTACTACTTCTAACTCAGTTGTGAAACCTTTTGATTCTTCAAGAGTAATAACTCCATCGTTACCAACGCGCTCCATTGCTTCAGCGATTAATTGTCCAACTTCTGGATCCGCTGAAGAAATTGCAGCAACTTGTGCGATTGACTCTTTACCTTCAATTGGTTTTGAGATTGTTTTTAATTCTTCGATTGCTACAGCAACTGCTTTTTCGATCCCTTTACGGATACCCATTGGATTTGCACCAGCAGTTACGTTTTTAAGACCCTCACGAATCATTGCTTGCGCTAAAACTGTCGCAGTTGTTGTACCGTCCCCAGCAACATCATTTGTTTTGCTAGCAACTTCTGCAACTAATTTTGCACCCATATTTTCAAATGCATCTTCTAATTCGATTTCTTTTGCGATCGTAACACCATCATTTGTAATTAATGGAGAACCGAATTTTTTCTCAAGAACTACATTACGTCCTTTTGGTCCTAAAGTTACTTTTACAGCATCAGCTAAAGCGTCTACACCACGTAACATTGCACGACGTGCTTCTTCACCAAATCTAATGTCCTTTGCCATGAAAATGACCTCCTTATAATATAAAAATTATATTTTTTAATTTAAGTATTTTATTTTATTAACCTATGATTGCAAGTATATCGTTTTCGCGAAGTACTAAGTATTCAGTACCACCGTACTTAACTTCTGTTCCTGAATATTTAGAGAAGATAATGCGGTCACCTACAGATACTTCTAAAGCTACGCGCTCACCATTTTCAAGTACTCGGCCAGTACCTACTGCAACAACTTTGCCTTCTTGTGGCTTTTCTTGTGCACTACCTGGTAACACGATACCACTAGCAGTTTTTTCTTCAGACTCAACAAGCTCAATTACAACACGATCACCTAATGGCTTTAACATGTGTAAATACCTCCTCAATAATCAAATCATTATTTTTTAGCACTCATGTATATTGAGTGCTAACACAATTATTAGTTTAAATAATATCAAAAAATTTTGCAAGCCCGAAGCAGGCACTTTTCTTGTCGAAATTTAATAAGTTTTTTTCTGAACAATCAAAAGTAAAATAAAAAGTGAAAATTTCTTTTAAGAAACTAAAGAAACGAGTAAAATAATGTACGTGTTGTTATAAACCTTTGGGTTCTGAAAAATATCAACACAAAGGAGCTATCGTATTGAAAACTAGAGATTTATGGATTTTATTAACGTATGTCGTTCTTCAATATTCAGCGGTATTTGGGGTGCCCTATTTATTAAATAGTAACCTATACGTTGGAGTGGATCAGAAAACAGCTTCTCTTGAAGCGGTGGCATTATGGGGTTGTATTAGTTTCGTTAGTGGATTAATTATTATACTTATCTTATTACATAAGCCCATTTATGAAGGAATAAAGAATTTAAAGTCTAATTTTCGTACAATAATAAATTGGGTTATTTTAGGTTACTTCATAACAATGCTAACTCAAATTGTTTGTAATTTAATTTTAATTTATGTATTTGATTTACATAAGGGCTCAGAAAATACTCAAAATATCATAAACATCGCTAAGCTTAACCCGGCTTTTATTATCATCCCAAGTTTAGTTGCGCCGATTTTAGAAGAGATTATTTTTCGTCGAATCATTTTTAAAAGGCTTTATAACCGATTACCATTTATAATTTCTGCTGGAATTAGTTCAGCGATCTTTTCGCTTATGCACGGAGACTTGCCCTTCTTTTTATCATACTTTTTAATCGGTTTTGTATTTTGTTATCTATATAAACGAACAAACTCAATTATGGTACCAATCTTAACACATATGTTAATGAACTCTTTTGTCGTTTTTCAGCAGATCAATTTACATTAAAACCAAAAACCCCCAAATTTTTTGGGGGTTTTTATTTTGATATGAATTTATTGTTGTAAAAAATATGCCAATGTTTGCAGTTCAACTGCTAAGTCTATATGATGAATGCGAATATGTTCTGGTACACTAATTCGTGCAGGTGTGAAATTTAAGATTCCTCTAATATTTTTTCCATTTAATCGATCAGCTATTGATTGTGCTACAGGTGCAGGAACAGTTAAAATAACGATTTGAATATCTTCATTCATAACTTCCTCTAGATTATCTAGATTATAAACGGGTACTCCACCTATTTCAGTACCAATTTTATTTGGATCAATATCAAATGCCATCTCAATTTTTGTATTATTATTTTTTATAAAATTATAGTGTAAGAATGCTGTTCCTAAATTACCAACACCAATTAATGCAACTTTCATAACTTCATGCTGGTTAAGCGCTTTCGAGAAAAAAGTTAATAAATAATTTACGTTATAGCCATAACCTTTTTTACCAAGTGCTCCAAAATATGAAAAATCTCTTCTGATTGTAGCGGAATCTACCTTTACTGCTTCACTTAACTCTGCTGAAGAAACTCTTTGTTTACCTGATAAAGACAAATTCTTTATAAAACGGTAATATAAAGGTAGACGTTTAGCAGTAGCTTGTGGAATTTTAATTTGTTCCGAATCCATTTTTTAATCCCCCACTTACTGTAATTCTTTTTACTATGGTGTGTAATTTGACTTTATTTTAGTAATAAAGTACTTGTTCTAATGTAAAATATACACTATATTTAAGAATTTTGACAGTCTACAGTTACATACATAAAAAATTTTGCAATGAGGTGTTATCCATGATTCTTTTACAAGTAAATAATGTCTCAAAGTATTTTGGTAGTGACATTATACTTTCAAATATAAAATTAGAAGTTCAAACGAGTGATCGCGTTGCCATTGTTGGACGTAATGGTGCGGGAAAATCTACATTATTGAAAATCATAGCAGGCGAAATATCCTATGATGGCGGTGAAATAAATAAACCTAAAGACGTTACTGTAGGCTACCTAGCCCAAAACTCTGGTTTACAAAGCGATAAAACGATTTGGGAAGAATATTATTCTGTATTTAATCATTTAGTAGAGATGCAGGACAATATGAGAAAATTAGAAGTTAAAATGACTAGGGAAGATGTCTATTCTAATCAAGCCGTTTATGACAAGGTCATGAATGAATATGATCATCTTCAATATACATTCAAAGAAAACGGTGGTTACCAGTTTGAAGCAGATATTCGTTCAATAATTAGTGGTTTAGGTTTTAGTAATGAAGATTACGAAACAAAAATTTCCTCATTAAGCGGTGGACAAAAGACAAGACTGGCATTAGGTAAGCTATTATTGACAAAGCCTGATTTGTTAATCCTGGATGAGCCTACGAACCATTTAGATATCGACACTCTAAGTTGGTTAGAGCGCTACTTACAGTCATATCCTGGTGCAGTATTAATCGTTTCCCACGATCGATATTTCCTTGATCAAGTTGTTAATATTGTTTATGAAATATCTAATCATAAGCATCAACGATTTGTTGGCAATTATAGTAAGTACCTTGATCTAAAAGCAGCTCAATATGAACAAGAGTTAAAACAGTTCGAAAAGCAACAAGAGGAAATCTCTAAACTTGAAGATTTTGTACAGCGTAATATTGCGCGTGCTTCAACTACCAAAAGAGCTCAAAGTCGTAGGAAACAATTAGATCGTATGGTTCGATTAGACAGGCCACTTGGAGACGAATCTTCGGCTAATTTTTCATTTTCAATTGAAAAACAAAGCGGTAATGATGTGTTGTCTGTACAAGATTTATATATTGGCTATGATCGGATCCCAACAATTGATCAGCCGATGAGATTCGTACTGAATCGAGGCGATAGTGTCGCATTAGTCGGTCCAAATGGTGTTGGTAAATCGACATTACTTAAAACGATTATTGGTGATTTAGAAAAATTACAAGGAACGATTGAATTTGGCGCAAATGTTTCAGTTGGTTATTATGATCAAGAGCAAGCAAAACTAACTTCTAATAAAAGAGTATTAGACGAACTTTGGGATGATTATCCATTAAAGCCCGAACAAGAAATTCGAACAATATTAGGGAACTTTTTATTTTCTGGAGATGACGTGACAAAAATTGTTACCTCTTTAAGTGGTGGAGAAAAGGCAAGATTAGCTTTAGCTAAGCTTATGATGAAAAAAGCTAATTTCCTAATTCTTGATGAGCCTACTAACCACCTAGATTTAGATAGTAAAGAAGTGTTAGAAAATGCTTTATTAGACTACCCTGGAACGATTTTATTTGTTTCTCATGATCGTTACTTTATGAACAGATTATCCACAAAAACTTTTGAACTAGCAAAAGCAGGATTATCAATTTATTTGGGTGATTATGACTATTACCAATTTAAGAAAAACGAAGCATTTGAAAAAGAACAAGCAGAAAAAGAGGCTACATTAGCACAAGTTAAACAATCCTCTCAACCAATTTCTGATTATCAACAAGACAAAGAATTGAAGAAAAAACTCCGTCAAGCTCAGCGTCGTATAGAGGAAATTGAAAGTAATATATCTCAATTTGAGCTTGATATAGAGACGATCGAACTAGAATTATGTAAGCCAGAAGTTTATGGTGATTTTCAATTAGTACAAGAATTAACAAATAAGAAAAATGAGATCGAAGCTAAGTTAATAGACCTAATGGAAGAATGGGAGAACTTACAAGATTAATGACTAAACGGATAAGCTTTTTGCTATCCGTTTTTCTTATCTACATATTTATCCACATATATTCAATCATCATTTAGCTTTTACACAGGTTTATACACATTATCCACAGAAAAACAGTAATGTTATACACAATTTTGTACACATAGTTTAATAAGTTTTTAACAAATAAAAAGTACTTATCCACATTTTATTAAAAAATTGTGAATAAGTACTTCTTACATATTCTCTAAATCCAAACCTGGATTCCCGTTTAATGCCAAATTACCTAGTTTTCCTTGTTTTAAACGGATAAATGCAGCAGCACCAATCATCGCAGCATTATCTGTACAAAGTGATAGTGGTGGTATAACTAATTCTATATTACTCAAAGCATTCATCTCTTCTTGTAATGTAGCTCTCAACCCTTTATTAGCTGCCACTCCTCCGGCTAATAAAACTTGTTTTACATTATATTCTTTTGCAGCTTGAATTGTTTTAGAAACAATTACTTCAATTACACTTTCTTGGAAGCTTGCTGCGACATCCGCAGGTGATACTTCCTCGCCTCTTTGCTCAGCATTATGCATATAATTAATAACTGCTGACTTTAATCCACTAAAACTAAAATCATAGCTACCCTCTTCTAACCAAGCTCTAGGAAAAGGAATAGTTGCATTTCCTTCTTGTGATAGACGATCAATGTGAGGACCACCTGGATAAGGTAATTTAAGTGTTCTAGCGACCTTATCATAAGCTTCTCCTGCTGCATCATCCCTTGTTTCACCTATTACCTCAAAAATGCCATCTTCCTTCATGTAGACAAGCTCCGTATGTCCACCAGAAACTACTAATGCTAATAGTGGATATTGCAGGGGCTGTACAAGTTGATTAGCATAAATATGACCCGCAATGTGGTGTACTCCTATAAGCGGTAATCCATGTGCAAATGCAATTGCTTTTGCCGCATTTACCCCAATTAGTAACGCTCCAACCAGTCCTGGACCTTCTGTAACTGCAACGGCAGCTAGATCTTCATATTCTACCTGTGCCTGCTTCATTGCTTCTTCGATTACTAAAGTTATTTGCTCAACATGTAATCGTGATGCAACTTCAGGTACAACTCCACCAAAACGTTTGTGGATATCTATCTGAGTAGCTACTACATTACTTAAAATTTCATTTCCGTTTTTAACAACTGCTGCTGAGGTTTCATCACAGCTTGTCTCTATAGCAAGAATTAAACAATTTTCATTTATCATTTCAAATTCACCCACATAACTAATGCATCCTCAAAATTATCTGTATAATAGCTTTTTCGAATACCACCATCTTGGAATCCCAGCTTTCGATATAGACCCATTGCTACATGATTCGATACCCTAACTTCTAATGTTAATGTATCAGCTCCAAGATTTTTAGCAGTTTCCATTACCGCACGAAGTAACTTTTCGCCAAGGCCTACTCCCCTATAATCTGGCAAAATAGCTATATTTGTAATATGTCCCTCGTCAATGACCACCCATAATCCACAATAACCTATTATTTTCTCATCAACTTCAGCCACTATATAATTGGCAAATTGATTTGAATACAACTCATTATAAAAAGCATCATATGTCCATGGTGTAGGGAATGATTGTTTTTCAATTTCTACTATTTGATCTAAATCTTCTTCTTTCATTTTACGAAAAGCAACCGATGAGATCATAATATCCTCCTACTTTTCTTGGCTTGCTAGCCAATTAGCTTCTGCTTCTGATAATCTTAAATATTCTGGTGCAAAATTATGAACTGATTCTTCTTTTTCTTCTAAGCTACATGTAAACAGTTCACTTGGTCTCTGGTTATTCATACTTTCTTTTGCAAAGACAGCTTTATCTTTTAAATGCTCAATAATAAATTCTTTATGAATTGATACATCATTACCAATAAATAAGATTTGTTCATTATAAGATTTAAGCTTTTCAATCCATATACTTCGGTCAATATTACAGTCTTCTAATACCTCATTAGTAACCTGCCCTCTAAAATCATAAAGACCAGTAAATAATAAGTTGCGTCTTGCATCAAATAATGGGCAAACTAATCCACTAAAATATCGCCCGTTTGCAGCCAATACCTTCAAACTTGATACTCCGATAATTGGAATATTTAAAGTGAAAGCTAATGATTTAGCCACAGTGACCCCAATGCGTACGCCTGTATAAGAGCCTGGACCTTTTGCAACTACTATTTTAGATAGTTCCTTTGGTTTTATATTGCATTCTTCCATTAAAGTACTAATTGCTGGCATTAATCGTACAGAATGGTTTTTATTAATAAATGTTATCGTTTCTCCAATAACAGATTGATCTTTTATTAGACTAATCCCCATAACATTTGTAGACGTATCAATTGCTAAAACGGTCATTGTTTATTAACTCCTTACAAATAAATTCATACCTAGATCCACTTGGAATAAAAGTAATCATTCTACCATTTTCTTCATGAGTTATTATGATTTTTAAGAATTCATTTGGTAAGTAATCTGAAATTAAATGAGCCCATTCTACAACACAAACACCTTCACCCATAAAATACTCATCAAAGCCTAAATCTTCACTACTACCTTCTAAACGATAAACATCCATATGATATAGAGGAATTCTACCTTTATATTCTTTAATAATATTAAAAGTTGGGCTATTAACCGTTCTTTTTACATCAAGACCTTTAGCAAATCCTTTTGTAAAAGTGGTCTTTCCAGCACCAAGGTCTCCTTCTAATAATATTACATCCTTTTGTTGCACTAGTTGTCCGAGAAAAAATGCAATTTCTTGAGTTTCTTCCTCAGTATTTGTATGTAAAACAATTTCCAATTACTTCACCACCAAAATTCTAACTCGTCTATTTCTAACTTTGCCATATTATATCATTTCAAAACATTAAGCGAATGTCAAACAGTAATATTCTTTTGAATAGTTTAAATAAATTATTGAAATTTATATTAGGTTGTTTTCGTTTCTTTTGTTACTTATCCCGCTTTTTGCAAGCCGTAAATCGTGCCTTCTGGTCGCATAGACTCCTTGTGATCTCCCTCACATCCGACGTTTTCTAATTAAGGTTAAGTTGAGCAGTCTTTGCTTCTGAGGCTTCTGTTTTAAACAGTTATAATCGTTAAAAGTAATATTCTTTCTATATTACTCATTTCAAAAATAATAAAAAAAACGAAACAATTTTTTGTTTCGTTTTAAGAATCGTATGTATGGCGGTCCCGACCGGGATCGAACCGGCGATCTCCTGCGTGACAGGCAGGCATGTTAACCGCTACACCACGGGACCATTTTGGTTGCGGGGACAGGATTTGAACCTGCGACCTTCGGGTTATGAGCCCGACGAGCTACCAGACTGCTCCACCCCGCGATAATGAGAAAGGAATTATATCCATAAAAAATCCAAACCAGGCGACGTTCTACTCTCACAGGGGGAAACCCCCAACTACCATCGACGCAAAAGAGCTTAACTGCCGTGTTCGGTATGGGAACGGGTGTGACCTCTTTGCCATAATCACCTGATTTGTAGAGTTGTACTTCGTACCC
>NZ_NUYF01000026.1:0-25541 GCF_002566505.1 Bacillus sp. AFS077874 | reverse complement strand
ACCCCATGGTCTACCCCATCCCCATGGGCCAAATGCCGCTGCACCAAATAAAAATGGAAAGAAGAATGGGAAAAATCTTTCATCTTCTTGTTGCGGTACTCCGGAATACGGATAATATGGTTGCTCAACTTGTTGACGATAATCATACATTATAAATCACCTCCATACTATCTAATGTACGGAGATTAGCTCATTTAGGAGCAAGGTCATGTATATAGGCAAAAGTACAAATTCTTAAGTGAAAAGTACTGTCACTCTTTCCTTCTTAATCTAAATCATTTTGTACATTTCATATTGAGCTATTTTTTCTTTCTTAAATTCTATTTTATGCAAGAAACCTTCAAGGCTATTGTTATTTGGGATTGACGTTGAGAAAGATTTTAAATGTAGTTCACTAGCCACAGATTGTAATAAACTAGTTGCTATTTTTCGATTACGGTAAACTTTATCAACTATTAGAACGCTTATTCTACCATTTTCATTAACTGCTAGAGCACCAACATTTTCATCATTAACTCTAGCTAGAAAATAACTAAAATTAGTTAGTTTTTCTAAATAATCAATGTCATTTTGCCAGTTTATATGATAGTCCCAATTCGTAATTGTTTCTTTGAAAGTATTAAAATCAACTTTTTTTATTACTGTGCTAGAATCTAATTGTAATTGGTGTAAACTTGTTAAATCTGATTTAGAAAAGTAAGAAAGGTCATAAATCTTTTCGTATCCAAGTTTCTTGTAAAAGTTAATTGCTCGATCATTTCCAACAATTACTTCTAGGAATAGTTGTTTACATCCGTTTTTCTCTGCTTCCTCTTTATGCAGTTCAAATAATTTTTGGCTAACACCTAATCCCCTATAATCTGGACTAATAGCCAAAGTTCCACATCGCATTGTTTTAATTGTTTCATACTTTTTAATACCGCCTAAAATCACACCTACCGCTTCATTTTCATAAATTGCTACGAATGAGTGCTCCGGTTTGTTACCTTCTGGACCAAAAAACAAATTTACAAACTGTTCCTTAGAATAATTGAATTTAACGATATAATCTGAAAAACCGATCGAAAATGCTTGATAAGCTAATTCAACGTCTACTTCGCTACATCTAAAATAATTTATTTTTTCTACCTCAATATTCTTCTTCAAATTTGTTTCCATATAATCACGTCCTTTTTTATTTAGAAATGATGAGTTCATTTTCATTTTCTTGAATTTGATCATAGTTAAAATCAAATTTTTTCTTTAATAGTAAGTAACTGGTTACACTTAAAATCATAATGATTAGACTACCATGAAACAACCAAACAAGATGTGGCATTGATAAAAATGATAATAAGGGTGATGCTGCTACAAAACCGATTGTAAAACCAAGCCTATTTAACAAATTTGCGACTCCGAAGATTCTACCTCTTATAGAATTATCGGTTTTTTGAATCATTGTTGAAAAATAAGTACCTGCTGCATTATCAAAAAAGCCTGTAAAAAATGCGAAGAAAAATACGATCCATAAAATTTGATTCGATAAAAATAGAATAAAGCCGATTGATGTTAAAACTGAAGTTCCGTAATACATAAATAGATAATGTTTTTTTAACCAAGAGACCTTAGGAATTAACCAAGTCGAAAGGATTCCTCCAATACCCCAAGTTCCCCAAATAAGTCCTTGGTAAAATGTTGCATGTTCTGTGCTAATTTTTTCTGCTAATATTGGTACTCCGACATTATGAGAGCTTGCTGAGAATGTTTGAAATAGAAATACAATGAATACAAATACTAATAGCGGTTTGATTAGGACATAAGTTTTTACTTCTTTCAAATCATTAAATAGTTGTTTCCATTGATTGTTTAAACCTTTTTTAACCGTATTTTCCCATTTATAAAAGATTAGAACAAATGCGGATAAGAAATAAGAAAGGGCATCTATTCCAATGATTACACGATAATCTACAACCGTTGATAGAAATGCTGATCCTAAAAATCCAATAACCATACTAATTGCAGCAAGGCGTGAAATAAAAGCATTTATTTTTAAAATATTTTCTTCTCCAAATATTTGAGGTAAATCTGCACTAAAGCTGACTGAAAAAAAGCTTCCTAATGCACCAATGATAAATGCTACAATTGCAAACATTAAAGGTGAAGGGAAAATACATAAGGTAAGAATACTTATTCCTCTAGTAATATCGCTAAATATCATTAGCTTTCTTCGATTATATCGATCGGCAAATACACCAGAAAATAAACTTGTTAAAATCCCTCCACTAACTCGAAGGGCTAAAACCGCAGCCAGCCAAGATGTACTTTTCGTCATCGAGTAGATCACTGCATTCATTACTACTAATTCCATCATACTACCTATATCAGAGAACGCCTTTGTATATAAAAAATAGACTTTCTTTCCCATTATAATCCCTTCATTCTACCAAAATAAAAAAATTACATACTTATTAATACATAGACAAACAAATAATTCTAATTTGGACTGAATTCATCGTGATTCCTCCTTTCTAATTAAAACTGACTATTAAGTTTATTTTATTCTATGATTAGTGTATGTTGTTTGCTTTATTTTTAACATAAAAAATTTTCTGAATTTAAAGTTTTAGGTAGGAGAGTTTTCACCTTCACTACCATAAACTTTAATTTTGAACTATATAAGACATAATCATTTCTTCTGCGGCTTTAAATTGTGCTTTGTAAATTTCATCTTCTTCTACAACTGAATAATGTAAGCAAATGCCATCTATATTAGCCCAAAATAAACTCGAAATAATATCAGGATCGATTGTTTTCTTAAATTCACCAGATGCTATTCCTTGTTTAATAATTTCACTTAAAAATAATCGGTATTGATTTTTGTACCTTTCAATCATTATGGCTTGTAGATTTTCATGTCTAGCTGAATTAATCCAAAACTCCATATGGACTCTAATCATATTCCGCCATTTTTCTGTTAAAGAAATTTCACTATACATTTGAAATAACTCTTTTAACTTATCTTTTGATGAACTAATATTTTGAAAACGTTGATTAATTTTTTCAAAAGTTTGGACTGTTCTTTCTTGCATTAACGTTAAATAAAGCTCTTCCTTACTTTTAAAATAATTATAAATTAATCCTTTACTCGTTTTCGAATATGCAACAATATCATCCATTGTTGTCGTATGATATCCTTTTTCTCCAAAACATTTTAAAGCACTTTCAAGAAGACTCTCTCTTTTGCGTTCTTTGTAATCATCTGAGACTTTTGGCATTGAACACATTCCTTTACTCAATAAATATATTTAAACTGACTGATTAGTTTAGTTTATCAACTAAATTTTGGAATTTCAATAGAATATTCGAAATAATCACACGATTATTTTCAAATTACAAAAAAAAGTGACGATAAGTCGTTAAACTTATCAAGTCACTTTATCAAGTCAAAATTAGTTTTGTTCAAGTTTCGCTTGAACAGAAGCTAACTTTCCTTCCATTGTACTCTTCTTATCGCGACGATCATCAATGCGAATAGTCGTTGCAACTCTTGAAATTCCATTTTCAAATGGTACCTCATGCATTTCTTGTACAACTTTTAATAATAATGGTAATTCGCCTTCAATAATTGTATTCATTGGTGTAAGTTGGAATTTCACTTCGCCATTATACTTTTCTAAAACTTTATGTATATTTGCTACATATGCACTTACACTAGGTGTTTCTGTGCCAATTGGTACGATTGAAACGTCAATAATTGCCATTTTTGTATTCTCCTTATTTATCAATTTGTTACTTGTCTATCCTAACATGTTTGTGATAATAATGAAAACTCGACGATTGGCGAGCTTTCAGGCGAAGACAGAGGCGTAGTTTCACTTATACTTAGTTCCTAAAATTTGCAACTACGTTGAGTCCCCTTCATAGCTGCAAATTTATAATTTTTTAATGTGAAATGAAAAATTTAACTATTAATCTTCTGGCAAGTCTTAGGCAAATAATACCCATTCTACATCATAAAATTAATATCCCTTTTCAATCTTCACTATATTTCTTAGTTTTTGGTTATTTTCTAATGTTGAAAGTGTATGGACAAAACATTTAACACCATCATTTGGTAAAGTAACCGCCGAAATATGTGGAGTTATTTTTACATTAGGCATTTGCCATAAGACAGAATCAGCTGGAAGTGGTTCAATAGCAAAAACATCTAAAATAGCTTTTCTAATATACCCATTATTCAAAGCTTCCTTTAAAGAGTACTCACATACAGTTGCTCCTCTACCAACATTTATAAACCCTACATTATTTAACTGTTTAAATGTACTCATATCTAATATATTTTTAGTTTCATTCGTAGAGGGAAGAACACTAATCATCCAATCTGTATGATCTAAAATTGTAGATGCTTCTTGGAATGGTACTATTTTTTCAAAATATTGTTTTTGATTACCGCTCATAGAAACTCCATATACTTTCATTCCTAAGCTTGATAAAACCTTTCCAATATGTCCGCCAATTTCTCCTGTTCCATAAATGACAACTTTTTGGTCTTCTAAAGATTTTGGGATATGAAATTCCCACTTATTTTCACTCTGTAAATTTGAAAATTGTTCATGTAATTGTGAATCCTGAAGTATGTAACTTAAACAATATTGACTCATTTTTGGACCAAAAACATCAATTGTTCGGGTTAAAAGTACATCATCCTTCCAATTAATTTTCATAAAGCTATCTACGCCCGCTGCTAATGAATGGACCCACTTTATGTTTCCAAATTCAAAATTTGGTGTTGGACGAAAACCAACAAATGTATCAGCCCACTCATAATCCTCTTTTGTTACTTCATCTTCAGGTAAAAAACGAAACTCTTTTGATAGATTATGCGATTTAATTATATCTTTAAGCTTATGATGAATTCGGCTAGTTACTAATATTCTTTGAATTTCCATTGTCCTACACTCCTTCTTTTGTCTTAAATAAATTTTAGCATAATATTCCGAAAAGAATGAAAAGAAAACACGTCGAGTAATAAAATAGGATTTGAGACCTTTCCGCTCCATTCAATTTGGGGTATCTAGATGATCGATTGGTTCTTCAACTCATAATTTGCTTGTTTTTATCAACTTAAGCGATTTAGAAAGAATTAGAGCATATATGCTAGATTTCCATATAAAACAATCTACTCTTGTACAGTAACCTCGTCATAATACCCTAACTGGTATAGGTAATTTTTAATCTTATTTGCGATTCTTAAAGATTTAATTGCAGTTTAGTTGATTTTAATTGCTATTTTGACATTTTTAATTGCTGTTCTGTCATTTTTAATTGCGATTCCCAAAATTTATTTGCAGTCAGTCCTTTTTTGCAACTTTTCATCCTTTAATTGCACAGTTGAACTCCTTATTTACGCTTCACTTAGATTTATTTGCAGCTCAAACTGAATACCAAATCTACTTTTACATAAAAAAAGAGGTTCCCTAAAAAAGTCGGGACAACCTCATCTGTTTACTATCTTCCTTATAATACTTTACTTAAGAAACTTTTCGTGCGCTCGTGTTTTGGGAAATCAAATATTTGCACTGGACTGTTTTCTTCTACTATGTAACCTTGATCCATAAAGATTACGCGATCACCAACTTCACGAGCAAATCCCATTTCGTGTGTAACAATGACCATTGTCATTCCTTCTTTAGCAAGTTGCTTCATAACCTCTAAAACTTCACCAACCATTTCGGGATCTAGAGCCGATGTAGGTTCGTCGAATAACATAATTTTTGGTTCCATTGCAAGTGCTCTTGCGATCGCAACACGTTGTTTTTGTCCTCCAGATAATGAGTCAGGATATACATTTGCCTTATCTGAAAGCCCTACTTTTTTTAATAATTCAAGTGCTTTCGTTTTAGCAGATTCATTCGCTCGATTTCTTACTTTTTTAGGTGCTAGAGTAATATTTTCTAAAACTGTTAAATGTGGAAAGAGATTAAAATGTTGGAATACCATGCCTACTTCGGTACGAATTTTATTTATATTTGTTTTTTTATCTGTAAGATCGACGTCTTCGATAAAAACTTTACCCGCTGTTATTGTTTCTAACATATTTAAACATCGAAGAAAGGTTGACTTACCAGAACCAGATGGACCGATTACAACGCATACTTCACGTGGTTGAATTGTAATGTTGATATCTTTCAATACTTCTAGCGAACCAAATGATTTTTTTAATTTTTCTACTTTAATCATCCCGTAGTCAACCTTCTTTCAATACGATTTAAAACAAAGCTTAATGTTAATGTTAAGACTAAATAGATTACTGCAGCAGATATATACGGCTCCCACACTTTATAATATTGCCCCTGCATTGCTCTACTCCAATACATAAGCTCAGGTGCAGCAATAATAGCTGCAATTGAAGATTCCTTAATTAAGACAATAAATTCGTTTCCAAGTGGAGGGATCATACGTTTTATCGCTTGAGGTAAAATAACATGTTTCATAGCTTGTACATGCGTCATTCCTAAGGAACGAGAAGCCTCCATTTGCCCCTTATCGATTGATTGAATCCCAGCACGAAAGATTTCAGCAATATAAGCTGCTGCATTTAATGATAGTGCAATGATTGCGGCCGCTATTGCGTTTGTCTCTCCTATAAAATACGGAACTACCCCAAAGTGTATTAATAAGATTTGTACAAATAACGGTGTGCCTCTAAAGAAATTGATATACCAAACAAAAGGTAATGCTAACCATTTATTTGATTGCATTTTACCTAATCCAATAAATAATCCAATTATTGTACCTAAAAATATTCCTGCAAAAGATAAGCCAATTGTTAATGCAGTTCCTTTAAGGAAAAACGGTATGTATTCTTTTACAATTCCAAAATCAAATCCCATTTCTTTTCCCCCATTTAGATAAAATTGCGTAACACAAATGCCTGTTACGCAATTTTTAATTTCCTATTTATTTTCTTCTGCTTTTAATGTTTCAAGATCTGGCTCTGATCCAAAATGCTCTTTATAAATTTTTTCATAAGTACCATTGTTTACTACTTCTTTAATTGCTTTATCAAGTTTACCTTTTAATTTACTTCCATCTTGAAGTAATAGACCGTAGTATTCAGGTTCAAAGCTATTTTTATCATCAATAACAACTAGCTTTTTATCTGGATTATTTTTTGCATATGCTTCTAGAACTCCATTGTCCGCAACTACTGCATCAGCTCCTCCACTAAGAAGCTCTAAAATTGCTAAATTGTTATTTTCAAATTTTTTAAGATTTTTATTGTTTTTACCAAACATTTTTTCAACAGCTTCTTGTCCTGTTGTACCATTTTGCACTGCTACAACCTTCCCCTTCAAATCTGCGGCTGATTTAATACTACTACCTTCTGGAACAAGAATTTTGTTAATCGAAAGAAAATAAGGAGTTGTAAAATCATATGTTTTCTCACGATCCGCATTGATTGAAATAGAAGACATACCAATATCAGCAGTTTTGCCACCAATTTCAGCAAATAATGGGTCCCATCCAGTATTCACAATTTTGATTTTTACCCCAGCTTCTTTCGCAACTGCATTTGTAAAATCAACGTCGAATCCTACTATTTTACCGTTATCAAGATATTCAAAAGGCGCATACGCAGCATCAGTAACAACTCGTAATGGTTTGTCTGCTGTTCCGCTTGTTTTCGTATCCTTACCACAACCCGATAAAATTAGAGCCGTCGTCACAGCAAATGCAAACGATAGTTTTTTAACCTTTTTCATTTTAATACCCCCAATTAATTTTGATTTATGTAAGTAAATTTCTGATTAAATTAAATATGCTGAAAATTTTATATTTTTAGATTTTTAATTATTATATCTATTCTTGTTTAAATATGCAATACTATGTCAAATTTTGCCAACCCCCTCCATTCAACAGGTTAATTGAAAGGATTATTAAAATAAGATTTTATATTATTAATGTATTTATAGATAATTATATTTCATTCAAAAAAATTCTAGTCGAACTCTTATTAGTAAAAATAAAAAACCGGAAACATTCGCTTAGTTTCCGGTTCTCTTACAGCTCTATTTAATTAAAATTGATAACTCTGAATACCCCTTGTTCGTTTTATGAACTTCAATTACTGCAGGCATTGCATCCTTTACATCTTGCACATGAGAAATAACGCCAATTAAACGTCCAGATTTCTGAAGTTGAATAAGTGTATCAATTGCTTTTGATAATAATTCATCATCCAGCGATCCAAATCCCTCATCTATAAACAACGTATCAATTGATACGCCACCTTTATGTGCTTGAATAATATCGGCCATACCTAAGGCTAAACAAAGTGATGCATTAAACTGCTCTCCACCAGATAATGTTTTTACATCCCTAGCAAGGCCCGTATAGGAATCATAAACTTCCAATCCTAAACCACTTTGTTTTCTTCCTTTTTCAACTGCATCTTTTCGTTGCAATTGAAATTGGCCATTTGATAAATGATCAAGTCGGATATTTGCCGATTCAATAATTTGTTCAAAATAATCCAATAAGACATACCGTTCAAACGAAATCATTTTATCATTATCGCCTTTTGTAACTTTATATAAATCAGTTAAACCTGCTAATTTTTGTTCAGTTTTTACAAAATCCTCTTGATAAATTTGTAGGTCAATTTTCAATTGACTTAATCGCTTATTTAATTCTTGAATACGAATCATCTCATTAACGATCGCGTCTAAATGCTGAGTAATTTCTTGTACCTTCATTTTAAGTTCACTTACATCAATTTTTTCCATCGATTGAACTTGTTTTTCTAGTAACTCTTTTTCTGTACTTAATCTTTGAAGATTCTCTTCAAACATTGATAAATCATTTCGATATTGATCAATCATTCGAATATAATCAATTGCACTTATAAACTCTGATTCACCATTAAACTTGTACTCAGCTATTTTTTCATGATAAAGAATCGTTGTTGAGCGAGTCTCTTCATTTAATTTTAAAACTTCTTTTTCGAGATGAGTACGAGTAGTCTCTTTAACCGTCTTCTGTTCAGTTAGGATTCTATATTCTTCTTCAATTTTTGAAATTTTAGCTTTTAATATTGCTATATTTTTTTCAATTTCATTTTTTTCCAATTGCCATTTCTCAAGAGTTCTTAAAGATTCCGGTAATTTTGATTCAATTTGTACAATCTGAATTTTTAATTCATTTAATTCATTCGTAAACTTATTCATTGCTTCAGTTTTCTCGGTAACTTTTACGGTTAAATCCCTAATTAATTGTTCTTTTGTTTTTATTACATTATTAATCTTTTCGAAAGTAGCTTTTTTCTCAGTCAGATTTTTTAAGTTTGATTCATTTTCATTAAACTCAGTAGCAAGGGCTTTGAGACTTTCATTTGTAAAATCAAATTGTCCATGCTCCTCAAAAAATGATTGTTCATCAATTTTTAATGAGTTTTCCTTACTTTTAATTTCCCCCTGAATTGTTGCTAGTTCAGTCTGGAATTGATTTACTTGTATTTTCAATTTTTCTGCTTTTTCTTCATTAACAGTCCCATTAAATTTAGCAAGTGATGGGTGATGTGTGCTTCCACAAACTGGACAATGCTCTTGATCTTTTAAATCTTTCGCTAAAAATGCTGCTTTTTGCTGATGCATTTCACTTTCAATTCTGTCCAATTCATTTTTTAGCTTAACATGGTCTAAATTTTTTATTTGATATTCATTTTGTTTTTGCTCTAATTCTTTTTTTGCAAAAAAGATTCGTTTAGCAAACCCACCTTTTAATGAGATTTCCTTGTTTAATAAGGAGAGTTTTGCCCATTGATCATGAACACCTTCTAAATCATTTAGTTGCTGTTTTAATTGATTTAATTCTTCGTTTTCTTTCTTTAAACCATCTTGTAATGTCTTTTCTTCATTTTCGAATAATAGAATCTGTTTTGACTTAGTATGAAACGCTACCTTATGATTTTGAAATTGATCAACATCTTCTTTTAACGCTAATAAATTACTCAATTGGCTTTCTAAGCTACCTAATTTTTTTTGCTCTTCAGGTAATGTAGCGACTTCCGCAGAGATTTTTTCAATTTTAATAAGTGTTTCTTTTAAACTTTCTATTTCGAATAATAATTTATCGTTTGTTACTTGAAGTGAATTTTTTAGTTTCTCAAGTTCAGTTTTTATAGGCAATACTTTTTCAGCATTTGTGGCTAATTTTATTTTTACTTTTTTATCTTCTATTTCTAACTCTTGACCTTTTAACATGGTTAATAATTCAATTACTTCATGTAATCGATCAATATTTTTATTATGGGCTTCTGCTGAAAATAGCTTTTGCTGACTAACTTCTAATTGTGATTTTTGGATTTTCTCATTTTCTTCAAGCCTTTTTAAATCATCCATTATACTTACTATATGTCCAGTCAAAATCTCATTAACAATATGAAGATTAATTTGAGAATCTTCGGCAATTTGAATTCCTTTTTCGCTTAACAATTTTTCAATCACTTCTAATTTAATAACGATTTTCTGCTTTAAATTAGTAAATTTACTTTCCATGTTTTTTCTTGCTAAATTTAGAGTTTCAGTTACTTTTTCAAATAGTTCAGTTCTGAAAATTTTCCGCAAAATTTCTTCCTTTTCTTTTGTATCCGAAACTAATAATTTTCGAAATTCACCTTGAGGAAGTAATACGATTTGTTTGAATTGATCTGCATTAATCCCTAATAATTCTTCTACTTTTTTATTGACGATTGAAGTTTTGTTAAATTCCTGGCAATAAGGCACTTTTTCTTCATTCTCAATTTTATAAAACTCGATTTTATCGCCTGTAATACCTTTATTTTGTTTCTTTTGATGACCTTTTTGTCTAAAAATATTATAATGGTTTCCTTTTAATTCAAATGTTAATTCAACACTAGTATATAGATCGTCATCTGCAAAATGACTTCGAAGCATTGTTTGGTCATTCCTATTTTCACCGCTCGCCTCACCAAAAAGAGCAAAACATATCCCGTCAAATATTGTTGTTTTACCTGCACCGGTTGGACCAGTTATTGCAAATAGTCCTTTTTCGTTTAGTCGACTAAAGTCAACATATACCTTATCCTTGTAAGGTCCAAAAGCGTGAAGTACTACTTTTAATGGCTTCAAATCTATTCCTCCCTTACAAAGATTTCTTGAATAATCTCTTTCATATATTGTTCATCTTCATTTTTCAAATCTTCATTTTTCATTTCTTTATAAAAAGATTGGAACAACTCAAGTTGATTTTTTGATTGTTTTTCCACTAAACTAAGTTGATTTGTTTTATCTGTTTGTAATGTCGTTCGCTTTCGACTAACATGCATCGCATTTGGATAAACTGTTCTGATTTGCTCCATCGGATGAACTACCATATGCTCATCAGTTAATTTTACAAATACATAATCATCATTTACAGAATGTTGTCTGATTTCCTCAATCGTACCTTCGATCGATCTTAAATCTCGTTTTGGATGAAAATCTTTCTTAACTACTGATAGCTCACCGTCAGCTTTTAATTCAATCATTAAGCAGCCTTTTTTATGGTTTTCCTCGGAAATTGAGTACTTTAAAGGTGATCCAGAATAGCGAATTGATTGATTTCCTACAAAATGTGCTCGATGTAAATGACCTAGGGCTGTATAGTTAAAATGTTTAAAATTATGATGTGATACGTATTCAGCTCCACCAATAGAGAGTGTACGTTCACCTTCTGTCTCTTCATCTGAAGGCTCACCATTATTTGTTACAAATGCATGTCCAACAAATACATTTCGTACTGATGGGTCTAATTCTTCATCTCTTATTTTATTTATGATTGCTTTCATAGCGTCATCATGTGAATGAATATCATCGTTTTGTAAAATATAACGTACAATACTTGGTTCGGCATATGGAATTAAGTAAAAATGAACTTCACCATCATCATCATTCAATATAACTTTCTTAAATGGTGTTTGAAATTTCCCTACTAAATATAAGCCTTCTTTTTCCATAAAACGGCTACCAAATTCAATTCGTTCAGCACTATCATGATTTCCCGCAATCGCAAGGATGGGCGTATTACATTCAATTACAATTTTATGGAATACTTCATTTAATAGTTCAATCGCCTCAGTTGGAGATATACTTTTATCATATAAATCGCCTGCTATAACAGCTGCATCTGGCTTTTCTTCTTTAATTATTGAAATGAATTCATCTAATATAAATCGTTGGTCTTCTGTCATATGTACACCATGTACAATTTTACCAAGGTGCCAATCTGCTGTATGAATAAACTTCATTAAATACACCTCATCATTTTTATTTACTTTCATTGTTACTAAATTTATTGAACAACTTTTCTATCTTATATTTTACATCAACATACGAACGTTTGTATGCTTTTTAATCACATTAATTCTAAAAATGCATTATTAAGTTAAAATAATTGAAATACTAATTAATATGATTCAAAATAAACCTATCACAGCTTTAGGAGGCAATTATGGAAAAAATAGAAGATGTAAAAAAATACGAGGAAATAATTAAAAGTGAAAAGCCAATCGTGGTGAAGTTTTATGCAACTTGGTGTCCTGATTGTACACGTTTAGATGCTTTTATCGGAGACGTAATTGAAGAGCACCCATCATTTACTTGGTACACAATGGATCGCGATGAATTTCCAGAAATCGCTAGTGAGCAACAAGTAATGGGAATTCCAAGTTTACTTGTATTTAAAGATGGCGAAAAAATTGGACACTTACATAGCGCAAATTCAAAAACACCAGAATCAGTTGAAGAATTTTTATCAACTTTTGAGTAATATAAAGTTAGTAAATCTTGATGAGACTGGGATTATCCCTAATATCTAAATAAAATAAATTAGACCACAAGGTAATTGAGCCTTGTGGTTTTTCGTATGCATATTTTATTTTCTGGTTTACTTGTATTTCAATAGGCAATTTGGACTTGATTTATATCATATACATCTCTTGAGGTGATGATTTATTGTGCTTAATTTCATTGAAGATGTTGTTCGCATTGCACCTGGAACAAAAAAGAAACACCTATATCATTTCGATTATAGGTGTCATTTTTTCATATTAAATTAAAGCTGTTTTCTTTCATGTAAATTAATAAATACATTTTTACAAATACTGTACCATGCATATCCTACTAACCAGCCAGCAATAATATCTGAGAAATGATGTACATGAAGGTAAATTCTGCTCATTGATATTAAAAATATCATTAATAGAACGATAAATTGAATCATTTTTTTGTGTTTCATCATTGCAGGTTGAATGACAATTAAGATAAAGCCAAATGTTAGAAAGAAGGATGTTGCCATAACTGCATGACCACTTGGGAAACTAAATCCACTTTCCACATAGTACATTGAACTTGGTCGTGGTCTTTCATATAGATCTTTTAAAAAGGAAACAACCACTCTAGCTGTCAATATTGTAATAATTAATGATAAACCAGTCCAAATGCGCTTACGTATAATTGAATAAACTAAAACAATGACTGCAAATGTTAAATACATTTTTGAAGAACCAAAATCTCTTAAAAAATAACAAAATGAATCTAGTGCATCTGTTCGAATGAATTCAAAGAATTTAAACGCTGAATTGTCCAAACTCCGAATCATGTTTGAATCATAAATAAGTCCTAAAATAACAAATAGAAAAATAGAAGTAAAAATTAGGATCCAATTATTTTTTTTCATATAATCCTCCAATATATATTCCAGTTAATGCATCTTAATTGCTTGTACTTTGGATACACAAAAGAAAAACGACGAGAGCTCCCGTCGCCACTTTCATGACTATTCTTCTTCCTCATCGATTTCATCAATCATACATTTTTCCAGTAAGTACTCAAAAGTAATATCCGCTAGTTCCTCAATTTCCTCTTCCTCAGGAACATAACCCCGCTGAATGAGCTGTTGATAGAAAAATTCTGCTATTTCTTCCGTATCAATAACTACCTCAATTTCTTTCACTAGCATCACCCCTTACTAGTTAATATGTGAAAAATGAGAAAATATGAAAAAAACCTTACCAAGCACAAAAAAATATTAATATGTAACCTTTAGCATAATACAACATTGACAAGCATATATTCAATTAAAACATGTTAAAGGAGCGAGATTCCAATGATAAAAATGGACAAGCTAGCTAATTTAAAAGAAATTATGGTTAATGATGAACTGTTTGAAAAAGCTGTTGAAAAACTGACGACAATTGCATTTTTTATTTTAATAGGGATAGGCATACCTTTTATGATTCATATAATTCTACAATTATTGTAGAATATCCTCTCTCTCAATTTGTTTTCTTCTCTGAGAATTTATTTAAATTTTTAAGCACTAGATCCATCACAATTTTATATTCTTCATCTTGGAAGATTGAATATAAAACAGCGTAATCATTATATATATCTAATAATCCATCAATTATTTCTTGTTTTGTTGTTTTATTTCTGTTTTTATTAAAATCATTCATTGAGCGAAGTTTTTCTAAGTCTAATTTTGTAATGCCATTTTTATCATTTCTTAGTTTTTTTAGAATTGCATTTGCAGTTTGTGCTGATGCAATTAAGGTTAAATCTGTTTCATCGGCTTCTAACCATTCTCCATCAGTAATACGCGCTAATTCGTAAATTGTATCTTCCCATGCGTCATTTTTATATCGCCAAACCTCTGTACGATACCCCACAATTCGAAAAATTTCTTTTTCATAGCCATTGACTTGAACAAGATCCCCGAAAGAAAATGAATAATTTACTTCTATCCATTCTTTTTCAAGTTTTTTCCCATCATATTCGTTGAGAAGCTGAAGAGTATTCTCAACATAAAGTCCGTCATGATTATTGACTTCATAAACAAAAACGCCGTCCATCAGTTTAATATTTATTAACTTTCTATTTTTATTGGCTATTGAGATAAAAATACCACTCAAAGTTTAAGTGAGTGGCTTATCAGCTGTCTTTATTTTTATATCCTCATTTTTTATTTTTAAAGTTAATTTTAGTAATGCTTCTGCAGCGAGTTTTGCATTTAACGATCCAATTTCTTCATATTTAAACTGATTCATGAAGAAACACCCCTCTATAGACTATTCATTTGTCTTGTCTATAGTTCACTGAGGTATGTATTGTAACCGATTAAACTGGCTATAAGAAAAACTTATAAGGCATAAAAAAACAACTCTTCTGATTTTAAGGAGTTGTTTGGAGTATGAAGACAAATGTCTAAAATTTACTTATTTATTAACAGATGCAAACAATTTAAAGCTATCCTCAATTCGATGGTTAATGTTTGTATGTGCTGCTCTTAAGGATTTCAAGTAATGTTCATTTAATGATGACCATACTCGCTCTCTTTCCTTCAAACTCTCTATGTAGTACTTTCCCATTTGTTCATATTGCTCTTCTACCCTTTCAATTAACTCAACTGAGGCTTTGAACGGAGTAGATAATAACTCAGTAAATTTATTAACCGTTTCTTCAAATAGATTAACACTTGATTGAATTTCTGGAGATTCTTCTATTTTAATTCTTGTTGTATTTGCTTTTATATGATTATTAAAGTTCTTTATTTCTTCAAATAAACCATTTACTACATTACGATATTCCTCATTAAATTTCCTTGTTTCTTTTAACACTTTAATAAACGAATTTAACCTTTGTTCTCGAGCGTCTCTTATGTATGTCAAATTACTTTCGTATTGATCCCAAAGCGTATTAAAAAAAGGATCCATTAAATATTCTTCTACTTTCTCGTCTTTAATTTTTTGAACTTCTGCCTTTGATTTTGAAGCTTTCTGTAACTTCAAACTTCTTCCTCCTCTTTTGGTTTCGATTTTTTCTCTATTTTATCCTCTTTTTGTATTGGAGGAATGTAGAGCTCAAGAAAACTAGTGTACATTTTGAAAAATTGATCAAGCATTGATTGATAAAGTTCGAGTTGTCTTGCGTTACCTGTTAAGAATGCCTTCCCAGCTTCTGTAATTGAATAACAGCGCTTAGCAGGTCCGCTTCCTTTCGTATCCCATTCCGATTGTACAAGATTTTCTTTCTCTAGTTGTCTTAATAATCGATATAAATTTCCTTGGTCAAGTGTTTGAAACCCGAATGCGTGGAGCTTTTGAATTAGATCATAGCCATGAAGTGTCATCCGACTAAGGAGTAGAAGTATAAAAGGCATAATAAAATTTTTTGATGGAGTAATATTTTTATCTTTATCATTGTTCATTGGTAACACCTCTATAAAAAATCTAATAGGTGTATTTTACACATATATGAATATAGGGTCAATACAGTAAATATAATTTATTATAAATTTTCAAAAAACTTCAAACATAGCGTTTATTCGTTAAATATCTTAGTAAAAAAATACAAAGGAGTGATAAAGTTGTACGTTATAAAAACCGAAAGGATCAAACTGTATTATGACCGGTTAGGTACTGGAGAACCTCTCGTATTAATTCATGGTCTTGGAGAAGTAAAAGAAAGCTGGTTTAAACAATATGAACTAGCAAATGAATTCGATTTAATTATTCCTGATTTACGTGGCCATGGAGAAAATGATTTAACTGAAGGCATCTCAATTAAGAATTTCGCAAAAGATGTACTTGATTTATTGGATGAGTTAGGAATTGAAAGTGCGCATATTCTAGGCTTATCTATGGGTGGGACTGTTGCACAAGAGATGTACCGCCAAGCACCTGAACGATGTCGCTCTTTAATCTTAGTAAGTACATTTCATTTTGCTCCAAGATTACTAGGATTATGGTTTATTCATTATAAAGAGCTTCGTTCAAAATTTTTCACTCCACAACAATTAAAAGAGATGACAGCAAGAACATGCCTTTTTTCATGGGAAAAAGAGTCATTACAAGAATTTAAACAATATTATCGCCCAAATCCAGAAGGATATGACAGGTCAATGAGAGAATGTTTTAAGGTTGATAATAGAGAATTGTTACCAAAAATAAAGGTACCAACGCTTATTGTTGGTGGTCAATATGATCCGATTACGCCAGTATGGCTCCAATTAGTAATGCATAAAAGTATCCCAAATTCAAAATTAGTTATTTTCAAAAATACCGGCCATGTAACAAAAATGGAAGCTTCAGAAAAATTTAATCAAACGATTCGCTCCTTTTTAAATAAACAAGAACCCGTTAAGATTTAAAATTAATTTCTAGCAAACTAGATGAACCTTTTTTTAGGTTGCTGATCAAGTTTTTAATAGATATCTAAAAAAATATGCTTTAACAACGTGTTGTATCTAAGTGTACTATTCTAAAAAAAGCCTCCATATAGTTTAACAAAAACGGGAGGTACCAATATGTACGAGAATTGGCTGGATACATTATCATCTAATGATTTATTTCTCACCTTTTTATCAATATTAATTGGTGCGATCGGTGGTTATGCCAATATATTATTAGCTAATGAGGGCTACATTAGAAGTTATCGGTTTAAAGATTCTGATGGTAGAGAAAGATATTCACTTGGTTCTAAACGAGAAATAATTCTTGGAGCTATGGCAGGTTGTATTTCTTACCTTATTGCTGTTCTTACGACAGATGATCAAACTCCTGTATCTATTATTATTTATGCTTTTATTTGTGGAGTTAGCGGCGGTGCATATTTAGAAAAATTGGTTGATAAAAACGTTAATAACAAAATCATTGATTTTAGTTCAACGCTTGAAGAAATGGAAAAAGAGAAAAATGAAAACATAAAGGCAAGTGCCACTTCGAATACCAATGGAAGTATGCATCAAACTGATGCTGGTGTTGTCGATGGAACAGAACAATATAATGAAGTTGACAGCACGAATGATGCAACTAATGAAGAAGTTGATTTTCATTACAATATTTTAATGAAAAGGTTAAAATGTGCAAGAAGTACTAAGGAAGCTGAAAAATATTTTAATGAATTAGTTCGATTGATCAATAACAGATAAGTTTTTAAAAATTGCATTACAACAAAAAAAGTTCAGTTCAATCTTTTCGAAGAAGGTAAACTGAACTTTTTATTTTAACTTTAAGATTCTCAAAATCGAACATGGTTAGTTTACTCGTTTCATAGAAAGATAATTGATGCATTAGATCCATTCTATTTTAATCGTGGCAATTTCCTTACTTCGAGTAGTATCATGACTTGAATCCATATTACTACTAAACCATATTTTATTAATAAATGATTTTAAAAATTGATTACATATTTCAGAATCGATTCTTTCTAAATCGTCAAGCGTTTCAATGATCTTCTCAATTTTTTGACGATCATCGTTTTTGTTTCTTAAATTCTCTATTTGGGTCTGATAGAGTTCAATTTGCTCGGTCATTTGATTCATTTGAGCGATTAGTTCATTTTTTAGTTCTTCATATTCCTCTTTCGTAATTTCTCCATCCATTCTCATTTCTCTTACGTTATTTTGTCGTTTTTTAATTTTTTCTTTTTGTTTAATTAATGAGACGAGTTCAGTCGTTAATCTTTGTTCTAATTCGATTGTTTTCTGAGAATCTAGCAATTTTATCGCGTTCTCTAGCTCTGATTTTTTTTCTTTAATGCTTTTTAAAACAAATTCTTCAACTAATTGATATTTATAGCCACGATCTTTACATTGATTGTTTGATATTTTATAAGAACATGACTTTATAAAATCAATATTTGAACGATCTTTTTGAATATATCGCTTCCGCCCACAGCAATTGCAATATATTAAATTTTGTAATCTACGCATTGCTTTTCGATTTTGAAAATAAACATTTTTATTACTTTCTAATATGGATTGGACGGCAAAAAATTGCTCCTTTGTTATGATAGCCTCATGAGCATTTTCAATAAAAACTTCATCAATAATTTTATTATGAATACGTCTTTTAGCCTGTATGGCCCCATAATAGACAGGATTCGTACGTAATTGGCTAATATGTGATGTAGTAAGGATTTTACCTTGCCTACTCCTCCAATTTAACCTATTTAATTGCCGTGCTATTTCATTTACTGAAACTCGTTCTAACGACTTATCGAATATTAGGCGAATAATCTTCGCTTCATCTTCAATGATTTCTAATTTTTTTTCCGAATTTTTACGATACCCAAGTGGGGTCTTATTACTCATTACCCATTTTCCTTGCTCCGCTGCTGCTAATCTCCCTCTTGATAACCGCTTTTTTATCTGCTTATATTCAAAATTGGCCAATACTGCCTGAAATGAAAATAACATTTCATTCGTTTCCTGGGATAAATCTATTTTACCTTGCGGGGTTAATATTTTAATATCGTTTAAGATTAATACTTGCTTGATTTGTTCTGCATGAGCATTATCACGTGAAAGACGATCTATATCCATAATAATTAAATAATCAAATTCATGTATTTTCTTAAGCAATAAATTTAATTGTTCACGCTCTGTATTGACACCACTCGAAATTTCTTGATAAATGATATATTTTAAATTATGTTGATTGGCAAGCTTAATCAAAGCATTTTTATGATTAAGTAGAACTTCATCAACTTCTTTTTGCTCTTCATTTCTTGAGAGTCTGAGATAGATAGCTGCTAACATGTAATCACCTTAGCATTATGCATTTTACCTAAATGATCAATTCCCAATAAAAATAGAAAGTTTATATTTGTTATCTTACCGACAGTACCATATAACGTAATCACGACAATATCATCTACGTTATATTTTGGTTGTTTTTTCTTTGTCATACTTCTTACCTCCTTCTCCATACGTCGTGACTAATTCGTTTTTACTGTATACTATGCAACCAATAGATAATTGTCTGTCATTTTCATAGTAAATAAAAAAAGGGATTAGCCTATTTTATAGGTAAGAAATAAATAGCTAGTTTCAAAAATGGTAGAATCAATAAATTAGTGGGATATTTTGCAATTAAAAAAAGATGCAACTTAGTTAAACTAAGTCACATCTTATTGATCTTCTAAATATAAGTTCCATGCTTCATCAAAAACGCTCATCGATTGATGGAAAGTTCCATCAAATTCTAAATACGAGCTAATTTCGTCATAGCTTGAAGAATGTTTTGGAAATGAGTGATCATTAAAAAGATGATCTGCCAATATTCCAATTTCATTAGGAATTTTATAGTTTCTATGCTTCATCATATAATGGTAAAATGACTTTCTCATGATTCTCCCTCAGTTTTATTATTTATTTTGTCTCTTTTTCTAAAAATATTGTTACTTTTGAATATGCTTTATACAATAACAGAGTTATTTTATATTTTAAAAATACTCGTTCTATGACGAGAAGTCAAAATAATTTCTTTTTAATAATCTCGGCTGCTTCATTAATTCATCATATGTGACGGTAACCGGAAGTAATTTTGTTGAAATGAGAAATAACTGATCTTCTATTGATTTGACCATATCTTCCTTCTGATAGGTAAATTTACACTGTTCACAATGGAATGATGGTACTCCTGTAATTGTGATTGCTCGGGAACCATCCGGTAACTCCCAATGTACAACTGCTTTTGTTTCCTGTACATTCTCCTCACCGCACCAATCACATTTTAAAGTATTATTCATCTTTCTTTACACTTCCATCCATTTTCTGAATTTGTGATTGAAACTTTTTCTCTTTTAGTTCATCCCTTTTTTCTCGTTTATTTTTTAATGAACTATGTGTTGGATCTGTTTGATATTGTTCTCTCTTTTTCATTCTTTCTAAATCTGAAGGAATAAGACTTTGCACCTGATCATTCATGATACTAGCAATACCAACCTTAGCTGCCTTATTTAAATAATCAGGGTAAACTAGTGAAAAATAATCTTCTGCTGTATCCTCTTTATAGTTTTCAGGCTCTGGATAGGATGTGATGACACCCTCAAAATTCCTTAGTACGGTTTTTTTACTGCTTTGAGAGACGATATAGTTTGGTTGAAGTGAGATTTTACCTCCTCCTCCTGGTGCATCTACTACAAATGTAGGTACTAAATTTTTTAAATGATGTACTTTTAAAATGGTACTACATCAAATCAATTTATATTAACTTAACCTCCTTTACATAATCCAGGAAAAAGTTCAGAAATAAAAAAAACGGACTACTTTTTTACTGTAGTACCGTTTTTGAAGGCTATCATAACACTTTTTGCTATTAAATTAATATTTGGTTTATTTCTTAGAATAACAGTGCCAATAGGTTTATTAGGAACTGGTGTAGCATTGTTATCCTTTGAATCATTGTTTACCATGCTACCCCGCCCTTCCTTTTGTATACGTCTTGATGTAATATACAGGGCGGTAAAGTGCTTTCGCACATACCGTACTAAATTATATGTAGTGTATGCTTGCCTGTGTTCATATGTCCTTTCAAAAAAAGCTATATCGCTTATTGGCAAGCCGTTATTATATGCCAACAAAAGAACGGTTTAATTCAACAGATAGCCATTACTTGCTGTTTAGATAAACCGTTCCTTTTAAATTTTTTACCACTCTTTTCAAAATGGATAAGTTAATTTCGTTTAAATTATTATTCATCGGTTGAAAATATTCACTTCTTTAGTCCGCTCTACTATTACTACACTAATTTTTGAGCATCCACTCCTTTTGTTTTTATATAGAAACGAAATATTTTTATTTAAGAATAATTACTTATGATATCGTCTATTCTATATGTAAGACATTTAATTTGGAGGCATTGATATGAACTGGAATAAAATCAAGCCGATTGAAGATGAAACAAAATTTGCAATGATTCGCTACCTCTCATCACAATATTGTCTTCACCCAACTATTACACAACATTTATTCCATTTAGGGGTAAATACATCTAAAAAAGTGGGAGACTTTCTCATTCCTTCTCTTGATACTATGCATCATCCATTTTTACTAGATGAAATGAATATTGCAGTCCCTCGAATCTTACAAGCTATTGCACGACAAGAACAGATTCTAGTATTTGGAGACTATGATTGCGATGGGATGACTTCTTCGACTATATTAAGCCAGGCTTTAATTGAATTGGGTGGGCATGTAGACACACGATTACCTTTAAGAACAGAGGGTTATGGATTATCAAAGGAAATAGTTAACAGTCTATCAAAATCTTATTCATTGATTATTACAGTTGATAATGGGTCAAGTGCACATGAAGCTTTACAAGCAGCAAAAGTTAAAGGAATTGATGTGATTGTCACTGATCATCACGAAGTATTGAATGGAAGACCTGATTGTTTGGCTTTTATCAATCCAAAACGAAAAGATAATAACTATCCGAATGCAAACCTATGTGGAGCAGGAGTTGCATTAAAACTAGTACAAGCAATTTATCATAAGTTAAATCGTGAATGGATTGGTGAATCTTTTAAATTTTTTGACTTAGCAACTTTAGGAACAATCGCTGATGTCGTACCATTAATTGGAGAAAATCGAATCATCTGTTGGCATGGATTACGAAAAATAAAAAATCATCCTCATCCTGCATTCAAAAAAATAATGGATAAATTAAGGATTAAGACAGTTGATAGTTCAACATTTGGCTTTACGTTGGGTCCAATTTTTAATGCGTGCGGACGAATTGGTGACCCAAACTTTGCTGCTGCCATTCTTCGCTCTATTGATCCAACTAATGAAGAAATTGACCAACTCATTGCATTAAATGACAAACGAAAAAAAGTAACAGCAGAACAATTCTTGACGATTCAGGAAAAAATTCAGAGTGAAAATTTACTAAACGATGACGTTTTAGTGATAAACGGGGATTTTCACAAAGGGATTATTGGGATTCTCGCATCCAGAGTTTCAAACTATTATAAAAAACCTACAATTGTTATCGCTAGTGACGGAACAGGTTCAGCAAGAAGTTTACAAGGAAGTCAATTTTCCATTATTAATTGTATATCTGGGTGTGAGGATTTATTGAAAAAATTCGGGGGGCATCCAATGGCAGCTGGTTTTTCGATCAATCTAGCCGAAAGCCAGGTTAATTTATTCCGATCAAAAATACAAAAAGAAGCATTAAAACAGCATATCAGTTCACCAAAGCAGTTTTATATCAGTAACATACCCATTCACACATTTCCAAAAGAATTGATGACTGATTTACCTATATTAGAACCTTATGGAATGGGCATGCCAAAACCGATTTTTAAAAGTAATGCAACTAAAATAGCATCATCTCAATATTTTGGAAAAGAGAAGGAACATTTAAAATTACTAATTAAAGATAAAAATGTTTTAGGATTTTCACATGCACATACTTTTCATAAAATAAAGGATGCCTCTGTGTTAGATTTATTTTATTCTGTTAATTGTCATAAAAAAGAGGACTTCTTTTTACATGATTTAATGAAAAAAGAAGTTTGATGTGCTAGTTAATGAATAAATACTACTTACCAAGTATTGCAAATTTTATAAAGCCATTGTGTAGTCAAATGGTTCAAAAAAACTGTGGTTTTCCAACAGTAATTAAAATTTATTTAGTATCAAAAATTTTATGAAACTTTCTTAATTGAAAATAAAATATTTAAAAGTTTTAAATATCTAAAACTAAGGGGTATTTATTTTGGATACAAACATTTTGTACTTTAAAATTTACGAACATGAAGTAACATCTAGTGATTATGTGAGTTGGGCTATAGAAATGCTATTAAACGATTACTCAACAGACTCATTAATTAACTTGGCATCATTTATCGAACCACTCGATATTCTTGAAGTTGAAGAATATTTTCAAAGATCGATAAAAGAACTAAATATAAGTAAACCTACACATCAGAAATGTGCAAGATAATATAAAAGTCATTCAATAAGTTTTAATTGAAGCTTAACCTACTTTTTATTATTAGGTACATTACGGGTAAGTTGTACAAAAACTAGTTAATATTATTTAATAAATTACTTATGTGTCACAATTTTTAAAATTCAGGCGAATGCATTAACTTTTCGAAAAACTTGTTTTTGCATTCCATATAATCATCCATTCCCTTCCCTTCGAATTTCCTTTTTAAATTATCATACTCTACTCTGTACTTATCATTTAATAATAAAATATCTCGGAATTTCCAAAAGAAATCAAATTCAGAATCAATAATCGTTAGTTGTACCCCTAAAGGTGGGTCAATTGAATCATTTTTAAATGCTCTAAACAAGTCAGTTTTAGTGCTACCTTCATTAAGTTCAAAAACAGATGTAAGTGCTTTAACTGCTTTTTCGAATTGTTCAGGAATAACACGCACTTGTATATCTAGATCACCCTTTGTAAGGCTATTAGTGATGGCTGTACTTCCAACGTGCTGGACATCGGCTTCTGGCAAAAGACCTTTAATTAATTTTCTATGAATTAAGAATGATTTCTCTGCTTTTACAAAAAGCAATGAATTATTCGAAAAACTAACTAGTTCCATTTAATCCTCCAACCAATCATTTTTTTTATTAATTCTACTTTCTTATTCAACGAACCTACCATTTAGCACAATAAAAAAATCGACTATATAGTCGATCAAGTTATGCAACTAACGCATGAGTTAGTTGCATAAGAGAAAAATATTTCATTCAAAATTACTTCGCCATATTGTATCAGCAATTTTATCGAGCTCAGTTCCAATACGAAATAGCAAAATACAAATTCCAATCAACAACACTATATGAAGAATTTTATAAATAGAATCTTTCATAAACAGTACCCCTTACTTTTTAATCAACTTTTAATGATATATTCTGTTTTTATCCTAATATTCCTACTGCTCATTGAATAAACTGCCAAATAAAAAATAGGAACTGAGTGAAAGATCAGCTCCTAAGTTCTTATTCAACTAATGCATGCGTTAGTTTCATAAAGGGATTTTAATATTCAACAAACATTAAAATTGAAATGGTTGTAAAAAATAATGCAAAATAAAAAAACTAAGATACACTGTGATTAGTAATTAAATGAATAAAATAGATACGACAGTAAGAAAATTTAATAAGTAATAAAAAATGAGGAGTCATATTTTTATGATTTACAAAGAAATTTTTCTTGAGTTAATATTTGGGTATATTGCTATTTATATTGTCATTAAAGTATTAGGTAAAACACAAATTACTATGATTACCCCATTTTATTTGGTTTGTTCACTTGTTATAGGGAATATTTTAATTGGTGGAATTTTTAATAGAGAAGCAACTGTGCCTAAAATACTTTTTACTATCTTTACTTGGGGAGCATTAATCTTTGTAACATTATTGATTACACAAAAATCGATATTTGCTAGAAAAGTTTTTGAAGGAGATACCTCTATCCTTATAAAAAAAGGACGTATACAATGGGAGGAGCTAAAAAGAAATCGATTAGATATTGATGAACTTCTCCAATTACTTAGGGCTAAGAAAACTTTTTCGGTAAATGAAGTAGCCTATGCGATATTAGAAAATGATGGTACAGTCAGCGTACTTAAAAAATCAAATTTTTTAAATCCTACAAAGCAAGATTTAAAAATTAAATTAGAAGTAGAGTTCCTTCCTTTAATCATAATAAGTGATGGTCAGATTCGAATACGAGCTCTTCTAGATAT
>NZ_NUYF01000025.1:0-24996 GCF_002566505.1 Bacillus sp. AFS077874 | reverse complement strand
TCCCGAGCCACCATCTTAAATAAATAAGTAAATAAATTAGCTTTTAATAAGCCGACTTAGCTCAATTGGTAGAGCAACTGACTTGTAATCAGTAGGTTGGGGGTTCAAGTCCTCTAGTCGGCACTCTTTATGGCGGTCGTGGCGAAGTGGTTAACGCATCGGATTGTGGTTCCGACACTCGTGGGTTCGATTCCCATCGGTCGCCCCATATTATGCGGGTGTAGTTTAATGGTAAAATAGAAGCCTTCCAAGCTTCGGTCGTGGGTTCGATTCCCATCACCCGCTTTTTTATAAAATTTAATGGGCCTATAGCTCAGCTGGTTAGAGCGCACGCCTGATAAGCGTGAGGTCGATGGTTCGAGTCCATTTAGGCCCACCATTAAATTTAAAATTAATTTTTCCGCAGTAGCTCAGTGGTAGAGCACTCGGCTGTTAACCGAGTGGTCGTAGGTTCGAACCCTACCTGCGGAGCCATATGATAGAGAAGTACCCAAGTGGCTCAAGGGGCGCCCCTGCTAAGGGTGTAGATCGGGTAACCGGTGCGAGGGTTCGAATCCCTTCTTCTCTGCCATATTTTTTTTTGGCCCGTTGGTCAAGCGGTTAAGACACCGCCCTTTCACGGCGGTAACACGGGTTCGAGTCCCGTACGGGTCATATCTAAAGCTCAGTTATTTGTGATAACACAGGTAACTGAGTTTTTTTATTTGTCTTTTTTATGACTTTAGTGAACGAGCTTTAATTGAATATGTCTTTCTTCATTATATTAGAGTATTCTTTGTACGTTTAGGATGTACAGGGAGTTAACTCTCATAGATTCAATATGGTTTCTGTCTATTTTACAAATAAAGTAATGGAAACAGCACATCTTAGTCTTAGTTCTCCACGCTCTCGCCCTTTTCCTTTTCCATTAATCTTCATTCGGGTCAATATTCTTCATTATCAAAACTTAAAGTCTTTTTCACTCATTTTAAATTCCAACATCATTTATCCTCACCTTTTAGTTAAAACGTCGTTTAAATCCATTTTTTTAAAGTGTTCTTCAAATAATAAATATTACAAGACCAAAGAAATTAGAAAGCAAGAAATTGAAAGCAAGCGCATGATCTTAGTGTTAAAATGTGAATAGCTAAAGATGAGGTGATTAAATGAACGGATTAAATAATCAGGTCATGTGGGATGCAGTTGAATCATGCGATGAAAACTACGATGGAGTTTTTATTTATGCAGTTAAGTCCACTGGAATCTGTTGTAAACCTTCTTGTAAGTCAAGAACCCCATTAAAAGAAAATGTGTCATATTATCCGTCATTTTCTTTGGCAATTAAAGATGGGTACCGTCCATGTAAAAGATGTCGTCCTGATTTACTTCACTCAAATGAGGAGGATATTATTTTATCTGCCAAACATTTTATTGAAAAAGAATATCGAAATAGTTTAACACTGGATCGGTTAGCAATTGAAGTTGGAGTAAGTAAATTTCATTTGCAAAGATTATTTAAAAAATCAACAGGTTTATCACCGTTAGAATACGCAACTAGGTTAAGAATGATTGAAGCTTTGAGATTATTACGAGATACTGAGAAAACTATAACTGAAATAGCTCATAATCTTGGTTTTAAAGGCTCTGCACATTTTTCAAGCATGTTTCGTCATCATTTTAATTACACTCCAACTACATTCAGAAAGGGGTTAAATAAATGAAGTTAAAAGATGGAATAGCTTTATTGAGTCTAGCTGCATTATGGGGAGCTTCATTTTTATTTATTCGGATTGCTTCACCTGTTTTTGGACCAATTTTAACAATAGAGGGAAGAGTTACAATTGCTGCGTTAGCCCTGGTGCTATATTTGATTATTACTAAAAAGTCATTACACTTTAAAGAGAGATGGAGACAATATTTAATAATAGGGGCATTAAATGGAGCAATCCCATTTACATTAATTGCTACATCAGCATTATATTTGCCAGCCTCAATGTCATCAATTCTAAACTCTTTGACGCCATTATTTACAGCGCTGGTTGTTTTTTTATGGACAAAAGAAAGGTTGAGTATTCGCAAGTTAACTGGAATAATAGTGGGAGTAATAGGAGTGATCTTGTTAGTAGGATGGAGTTCAATTCCCTTTACTTATGATGTTAAAATAGCAATTGGACTAGCAGTTTTATCGGCTATTTCATATGGAATTGCGGGTGTTTATGCAAAGAAGGCATTTGCCTTAGTACCACCACTTTCACTTGCAGCTGGTCAACAAATTGGTGCTGCAATTTTACTTTTACCTTTTACATTTTTAAATTTCACTGAGTCTACAGATAACGTATCAGGAGTTGCGATATTGGCAGTACTAGGATTAGCATTATTTTGTACTGCTATAGCATATTTATTGTATTTTTATCTTATCGAAAGTGTTGGGCCTACCAAAACATTAAGTGTTACTTTTTTAATTCCAGTGTTTGGAATAATCTGGGGTATTCTTATTTTGAAAGAACATATTACATTAGGGATGTTGTTTGGTTTTCTTGTCATTTTATGTGGGGTATTCCTGATTTCAGATATTCGTTTACGTGTAATAACATCAAATAAGCGAATGCAAGCCTAATAAGCTTTTAAATAATAAGCCAAAAAAGGATTTTCGTAAAAACGAAGATCCTTTTTACTATATTACGATTGTTATTTTATTGAGTTAATAATAAGACCTACCTAAGTAGGTAAATATACCCAAGCTTTAGTAAGTTTGAAGCGAATCTACATGAATCTCAATAATTTTTGTTGAATTGCCTAAAATATAAGTCAGGTAATTTAAATTCACTATTTTGATCAATATGCATTTCGGTTTAAAGATTTTTTTATTTTTCATCTAAATATTTAAATAATTTGCTAATGATTTCTAAATATTTTTCAAAAAAAACTCTCCCCCGTAATCCGACAATTTTCTACAATTCTTTTTAAAAATAAAGTTTATATGTTATAAAAGTGTGAAATATGTATGAAATTTTATGAAAAATCAAAAATTTACAAATTGTTACAAGGGAATTTCGAAATAATATGTATAAATATACATCAATATTCGTTCGACAAATTCGACATTTTTACGACAAACGCAACAATGACAACGGTTTCATGAATGGTTATTCATTTTACGAAAAAAGTTTTTGAATTTTTTTTGCATAAAAACAAGGTGAATATATATATTTGTAGAATATTAAGAGATAGAAGAATTTAAGAGATTGTAATGAGGTGAGGATGTTGCTTTTGACACGGCCAACTGAGTTTGATGTGCATTTATTCCATGAGGGAAGTTTATTCCATAGCCATGAATGCTTTGGGGCACATGTTGTAAAAAAAGGGAATAAAGTTGGAACTACTTTTGCAGTGTGGGCTCCACATGCGAAAGGTGTCTCAGTTGTTGGGGACTTTAATAGTTGGAATGGTTCTGAACATAAAATGGAAAAGTTGAACGATCAAGGGATTTGGACGATATATATCCCCGAAATTGGTCATGGGACGATATACAAATATGAAATTTCGACCAAACGTGGTGAAGTTTTATTAAAAAGTGATCCTTTTGCTTTCTATAGTGAACTAAGACCAAGCACAGCTTCGATCGTTTATGATCTTTCGGGGTATAAATGGAAAGATGCAAAATATCGTAAGCAGAAATTTAAAAAGTCTGTATATGAAGAACCTGTTTTAATTTATGAAGTACATTTAGGGTCTTGGAAAAAGAAGAAAAACGGTGATTTCTACACTTATGCAGAATTAGCGACAGAACTAATTCCATATGTAAAAGATCATGGTTTTACACATATTGAAATCTTACCATTAGTCGAACATCCATATGATCGTTCTTGGGGGTATCAAGGAGTAGGATATTTTTCTTCTACTAGTCGATATGGAAATCCTCATGAACTAATGAGCTTTATAGACGAATGTCACCAGAACGGATTAGGAGTCATTATGGATTGGGTGCCTGGTCACTTTTGTAAGGATTCTCATGGATTATACATGTTTGATGGTGAACCGACATATGAATATGAAGGTTATGATGCTAGAGAAAATGAAGTATGGGGAACAGCGAATTTTGATTTATCAAAACCAGAAGTAAAATCATTCCTTATTTCAAACGCCTTATATTGGATGGAGTATTTTCATATTGATGGTTTCAGGGTAGATGCTGTTGCAAATATATTATATTGGAAAAATAGAAATGAAGAGAATCCTTTTGCAACTCAGTTTTTAAGAAAATTAAATGAAGCGGTATTTGAACATGATCCGCAAGTATTAATGATTGCAGAAGATTCTACTGATTGGCCATTAGTTACTGCACCTACATACGAAGGTGGATTAGGTTTTAATTTTAAGTGGAATATGGGTTGGATGAATGATGTTTTGACTTATATGGAGACTCACCCAACGGAAAGAAAGCATCATCATAATAAGATGACTTTCTCGTTTTTATATGCCTTCTCAGAAAATTTTGTTTTACCTTTTTCACATGATGAAGTAGTACATGGTAAGAAATCTTTGTTAAATAAAATGCCAGGTACATATGAGGAAAAGTTTGCTCAATTAAGAGTACTATTTGGTTATTATTTATCTCATCCAGGTAAGAAGCTCCTATTTATGGGTAGTGAATTTGGGCAATTTGATGAGTGGAAGGATTTAGAGCAAGTTGATTGGATGATTAAAGATTATGAATATCATTCCAAGATGAACAAATATTTCAAAGAATTATTATCGATTTATAAAAAAAATAAATCACTTTATGAAGTTGATAATCATTGGGATGGATTTTCATGGATTGATGCAAATAATGCAGATCAAAGTGTATTTTCATTTATCCGTAAAGGAAAAAACAAAGAGGATTATGTCATCGTAATCTGTAATTTTAGAGAAAGTTCTTATGACACATATCGAATTGGAGTACCTGCAAAGCATCGATATAAAGAATTGCTCTCAAGTGACTATATACAATTTGGTGGAGATAGTAAAATAAATCGTTCTGCCATTGAATCAGAAGAAATACCATACCATGGTTTTCCATACAGTATTGAAATAGCATTACCTGCCTTTAGTTTTACAATCATTCGTCCAGTTAAAATGCGAAAGGGGATTAGCAGCAATGGTTCAGAAAAAATGCGTAGCAATGTTACTAGCAGGGGGAAAAGGGAGTAGATTAAGTTCTTTAACAAAAGAACTAGCAAAACCAGCCGTAGCTTTCGGAGGTAAATATCGAATAATAGATTTTACTTTAAGTAATTGCACAAATTCAGGTATTGATACTGTTGGGGTGCTAACTCAATATCAGCCACTAGTACTAAACTCATATATTGGTATAGGAAGTGCATGGGATT
Organism: Bacillus sp. AFS077874; assembly: GCF_002566505.1. Taxonomy (NCBI): domain Bacteria; kingdom Bacillati; phylum Bacillota; class Bacilli; order Caryophanales; family Bacillaceae; genus Bacillus; species Bacillus sp. AFS077874. The sequence continues at coordinate 19,645 of NZ_NUYF01000025.1, read as the reverse complement.
TAGATCGCTTAAATGGTGGGGTAACTGTTTTACCACCATATTCAGAAGCATCTGGAGTTAAATGGTATACAGGTACTGCAAGTGCAATTTATCAAAACTTAAATTATATAAAGCAATATCAGCCTGAATATGTTTTGATTCTTTCAGGTGATCATATTTATAAGATGGACTATAGTAAAATGCTAGACTATCACATTGAAAAAGAGGCAGATGTATCGATTTCAGTTATCGAAGTTCCGATTGATGAAGCTAGCCGTTTCGGAATTATGAATACAAATGATGAAATGGATATTATAGAATTTGAAGAAAAACCTCAATATCCGAAGAGTAATTTAGCATCAATGGGAATTTATATTTTTAAATGGAATGTTTTAAAAGAGTTTTTAGAGATGGATGATCGTAATCCAGAATCAAGTAATGACTTTGGTAAAGATGTTATTCCGCTTTTATTAGAAGAAAAGAAAAAAGTAGTTGCATATCCTTTCAAAGGTTATTGGAAAGATGTTGGTACAGTAAAAAGCTTATGGGAAGCAAATATGGATTTGTTAAATGAAGATAGTGAACTAAATATTTATGACCGTGATTGGCGCATATATTCAGTTAATCCAAATCAACCGCCACAATATATTGCACCTACAGCAATCGTTGAAGACTCTCTAATTAATGAGGGATGTGTTGTTGAAGGATTTATATCACATTCTGTATTATTCCAAGGTGTAACAATCGGAGAAGGCAGTATGATAAAAGATTCTGTCGTTATGCCAGGTTGTGTTATTGGAAAAGATGTTCGAATTGAGAGTGCTGTAGTAGCTCCTGGAATGGTTATTCCTGATGGAAGCCTGTTAGGTCCTGAGAAAGATTATGAAGAGGTAATTCTAGTAACAAGCGAAGAATAAGAGGTGGCTCATTCCTCAAATAGAAAAATAGATTGAGAGGGTTATTTGATGAAACATACTATGCTAGGAATAATTGAGGCGTCAACACATTTTGAATCTTTAAAGCCGTTAACACAGCATCGACCATTAGCAACACTTCCTTATGCAGGTCGATATCGTTTGATCGATTTTATGTTAAGTAATATGGTGAACTCTGGTATTACGAGTGTTGCTGTATTTCCTGATCAACCTTATCGATCAATTATTGATCACTTAGGCTCCGGTAAACATTGGGACTTAAATCGTAAAAAGGATGGATTATTTATTTTTACGCCAGAACCAACTGATGGAGCTTTTGGTACATTCGATTTCATCGAAAAGCATATTCAATTTTTACAACGTTCTACTCAAAAGTATGTAGTAGTAGCAAATACTTATACGATTTGCTCTGTGGATTTTAGACCAGTTTTAAAGAGACATATCGAAACAAATGCACAAATTACTGAGCTAAAGCAGTTCGGTAAATCTTTAAATATCTATATCCTTGAAAAAGAGTTATTGTTAAAGCTTTTTGAAAACTTCCACGAAAAAGGCTATGAAACAATTATGGACGTTGTACGCGATCAAAATAATGAGGTTGAACTAAGTGCGTATGAAATACCTCAACAAGTTTCAATCATTCAAACAATTGAGGATTATTTCGAGCAAAGTATGAAATTATTAAATCCTGAGATATGGAATCAATTATTCTTAAAATCTTATCCTGTCTTTACTAAGGTTAAAGATGAGCCACCAACAAAATATTCAAAAGAAGCAATTGTGAAAAATTCAATTGTAGCTAATGGATGTGAAATTGAGGGAACAGTTGAAAATAGTATTATTTCAAGAGCTGTGAAAATTGGAAAAAATACAATTATTCGAAATTGTGTTGTTATGCAAAAATCAAACATTGGAGATAATTGTATATTAGATGGCGTTATATTAGATAAAGATGTTCGAATAGAAGATGGTGTTGAAATAAAAGGAAGCTTAAGTGAGCCAGTAGTGCTTCAAAAAGGTTCAGTCCAAGGAGCGTTGATTCAGTGGTAAATGTTTTATATATTGTTTCAGAATGTGTACCTTTTGTTAAATCGGGAGGGCTTGCAGATGTTGCAGGCGCTCTCCCTAAGTATTTAAATAAACTAAATACGAATGTAAGAGTAATGCTTCCATTCTACTCGTTAATTCCCGCTAAATATAGAGATGAAGCTAAGCTAGTAAAAGAGCTATCTATAAATCTAGGCTGGAGAAAACAGTATTGTGGTTTATTTGAATTGAAAGTAGAAGGAACAACTTATTATTTTATCGATAACGAGTACTATTTTAATCGTGATAAGTTGTATGGTCATTTTGATGATGGAGAGCGTTTTGCATTCTTTTCACTAGCTGCAATTGAGTGTATTAAAGAATTAGACTTTAAACCTGATGTCATTCACTGTCATGACTGGCATACTGCAATGATCCCATTTTTCATGAAAGAGTATGGCGCATTAAAAGATATTAATCCAAAAATAAAATCTGTATTTACAATCCATAACCTTCAATTCCAAGGCGTATTTTCAAAAGAAGTAATGGACGATATGTTAGGAATTGATGAACAATATTTTCGCGATGACTATTTAAAATTTTACGATTGTATCAACTTTATGAAAGCTGGAATTATTTCAAGTGATTTCGTAACAACTGTTAGTCCAACATATAAAGAAGAAATTAAGCATGAATTTTTTGGAGAGCAATTAGATGGACTATTACGTGAGCAAGATCACAAACTTTTTGGGATTGTAAACGGAATTGATGAAACAATTTATAATCCAGCTACTGATCGGAAAATACACTCTAATTTTGATGAATTTACAATCGAAAATAAGACAGATAATAAATTGAAATTGCAGGAGTCACTTGAATTAAAAATTGATGAGAATATTCCTATTATTGCAATGGTTTCCCGATTAACAAGTCAAAAAGGTATTGATCTTATTCAACATGTATTCCCACAAATTATGGATCATAATGTCCAAGTAGTAATTTTAGGTTCTGGCGATGAAGAATTCGAAAACTTTTTTAAAGCAATGGAGCATAACTACTACGATAAAGTTAGAGCTTACATTGGATTTGATGAACGCTTTGCTCATCAGATTTATGCAGGTGCAGATTTATTCCTTATGCCTTCACTATTTGAGCCATGTGGACTAGGTCAGCTTATTGCGATGAAATACGGGTGTGTTCCAATCGTAAGAGAGACTGGGGGGCTAAATGATACTGTCCAGTCATATAATGAAGAGACGAAGAGTGGAAATGGATTTACTTTTACTAACTATAATGCTCACGATATGCTTCACACAATTGAACGTGGATTGAGTATTTATGAGAATAAAAAACATTGGAAATCAGTCAGAAGGAATGCAATTAGAAAAGATTCAAGTTGGTTAAAATCTGCTAAAGAATATGCAAAACTATATATGCAGTCTTCAAAGTAAAAATCTTTTAGGGCGAGGTGATTCCATGTTTTCTAGTGTGGAGGAGTTTGAGTGGAGTTTTAAAGAGAAGCTAGAAAGTATGCATGGAAAGAGTACTGCAGATAGCACTACTCAAGAGCAATTTCAAACACTTGGAACGATGATTCGTGAACATATAAGCGGTAATTGGTTAGGTACGAGTGAACAATACCGATTAGAGCGAAAAAAACAAGTTTATTATTTATCAATTGAATTCTTATTAGGAAAGCTTATGAAAAGTAACTTAATTCATCTAGGGCTTAGAGAGTTATGTGAATCTGGCCTCGAGAGATTAGGAATTTCTTTAAGTGCTCTTGAGGAGTTTGAAAGCGATGCTGGTCTTGGAAATGGTGGACTTGGACGGCTAGCATCTTGTTTTCTAGATTCGCTAGCATCACAAGACTTGCCTGGTCATGGATGTGGCATCCGCTACAAACATGGCCTATTTGACCAAAAAATTGTTGATGGATATCAAGTCGAGCTACCTGAACAATGGCTGAAATACGGAAATGTTTGGGAAGTTCGAAGAGATGATGAAGCAATTGAAGTTTTATTCGGTGGAGAAGTAGAAACAGTTAATAATAAAAATCGATTGGAATTCCGCCTTCATGGTGCAGAAGCAATCACAGCGGTACCATATGATTTACCAATTATCGGCTATCATACAAACACTGTAAATACATTAAGATTATGGAGTGCTGAAGCGTCTACTCATTCCTCAAATAAATCACTGATGAAATATAAGCGAGAGGCTGAAGCAGTGTCAGAATTCTTATATCCAGATGATACACATGATGAAGGAAAGATTTTACGTCTAAAACAGCAATATTTTTTAGTTTCTGCAAGTATTCAAAGAATAGTAGATTCATATAAGGAGCAGTACGGTAATATTCGTAAGATCCATGAAGAAATTGCTATTCATGTAAATGATACACATCCAGTTTTAGCGATTCCTGAGTTAATGAGAATATTAATCGATGTTGAAAAGTTATCCTGGGATGAAGCGTGGGAAATTACAACTCAAACGATTTCATATACGAATCATACAACTTTATCAGAAGCACTTGAAAAATGGAGAGTTGATTTATTTAAGCCATTATTACCAAGAATTTATATGATTGTAGAAGAAATAAATGAAAGATATTGTAAAGAACTCTGGAACAAATACCCAGGTGATTGGGATCGAATTGAACAAATGGCTATTATTGCTCATGGAGTCGTTAAAATGGCTCATTTAGCAATTGTAGGCAGTAAGAGCGTTAATGGAGTTGCTGAAATCCACACTGAAATTTTAAAACAAAGAGAAATGAAGCTTTTTTATGAGTATGAACCATTCAAGTTTAATAATAAAACAAATGGTATTACTCATAGAAGATGGTTACTCCAATGTAATCCTGAGCTTAGTAGCTTAATAAATGATTCGATCGGAGACGGTTGGATACACGAACCAACTCAACTTGAGAATCTATTAGAGTATCAAAATGACGATGCATTCTTAGAGCAATTTATGAATGTAAAGAAAAAGAGAAAAGAAGTTCTCGAAAATTATGTTCACTATACAAATGGAATTGCATTAGATACAGATTCAATTTTTGATATTCAAGTAAAACGGATGCATGCATATAAAAGACAATTACTAAATGTTTTACATATCATGTATTTATATAATCGTTTGAAGGAAGATTCACACTTTAAAATGCATCCTAGAACTTTTATTTTTGGAGCAAAGGCATCTCCAGGCTACTACTTTGCTAAAAAGATCATTAAATTAATTCATTCAGTAGCTGATATTATTAATAATGATCGCTATATAAGTCAATTTATTAAAGTAGTTTTTATTGAAAATTACCGAGTTTCACTAGGTGAAATTATTTTTCCAGCAGCGGATGTAAGTGAACAAATATCGACAGCAAGTAAAGAAGCTTCGGGTACTGGGAATATGAAATTTATGATGAATGGTGCTTTAACGATTGGTACACTTGATGGTGCAAACATTGAAATTTTAAGAGAAGTTGGCGAGGAGAATATTTTTACATTCGGACTTACAGCTGACGAGGTATTAAATTATTACCAATACGGTGGATATAAAAGCAGTGATTATTACCATCATGATCTACGAATAAAAAAGGTGTTAGATCAAATGCTTCACGGGTTATTTCCTTTACCAAGGGAAGAATTTGAACCAATTTTTGATTCGCTCATGTCTTATAATGATGAGTATTTCTTACTTAGAGATTTCTCTTCATATGTAAAAGCTCATGAATGTATTAATCATACGTATCAAAATAAAAGAGATTGGGCTATAAAAAGTCTTAATAATGTTGCGAAATCGGGGTTTTTTACGAGTGATCGCACGATTCGTCAATACGCATCAGAAATATGGAATATTCATCAAAGAACATTACACCATTCTTAACCTCCTCTTAGATTATTAGGAGGTTTTTCATATAATGATGAAAAGCAAGAAAGGAGAGATACGTTGAAATTCCTTTCAGTTGACTATGATAAGGCCTTAGAATTATTACTTTGCATTGAACAGGCATATGCTCAGTTTGATAATGATGGTAAATTTATGATTCCTGCAAGCTATTCATTAGTAGATACAATTAAAGCATGTGCAATTGGCCAGCTAGAATGGTTTGGCTATATTATTGAAAATGATGAATCCGTAATCATTGTGTTTCGAGGAACGAAATCAGATTTGGATTGGTTAGCTGATTTAAAAATTGATCAAGACTTATTTCCTTATGTGATGAACGGTGGGAGTGTCCATTCGGGGTTTCTATCAATTTATCAATCTTGTCGAGAAATGCTTTTAGCAATTGTGAAGGAAAAGGCTCTTTCAAAAAAAATATTCATAACAGGTCATAGCTTAGGTGGTTCATTGGCCACGTTATTAGGATATGAAATAGCAATGACTGGAATTTGTAACCCAAATGTCTATTCATTTGGCTCTCCAAAAGTAGGAAATATAAAGTTTAAAGAAAACTACGATGAAAACGTTAGGCATAGTTTAAGATTTGTAAATTTATATGATATGGTCCCTTTAAGCCCACCCTTTAAAGTAGAAGTGAAGCCATTAAACATTTATTTAGAATACGTTCAAGTGCAACATCCAATCACTTTCTCACTAAATAAAGGGTCTATTAAGAATAGTCACCATTTATCGACTTATATTGAAGGCGTAAAGAAGATGCAGTTGGATTATGATTATACTCCAACCTTTACTTACAAATTACGTGAGACAGAACCAGAAGAAGAAGAAGTAATCTAATAGTACAGAAAAAAACTAGTCAAGAATTCGTTGACTAGTTTTTTGTATGTAATCAAAAAACGTTTTTAAAGTAGTCTGAATTAATCATTACCATCCAGTAAATTTCCAAGGCCACCTAATATACTTCCTTCTTCCTTAGAAGAACTTGGTAAGTATTGACCAATTCGAGAAGCTAATCTTGCTAAAGTTAATGATTGAACCCAAATTGTTCCAGGACCTTGTAATGTAGCGAAGAATAGACCTTCTCCTCCAAAAAGTGCAGTTTTTACATTTCCAACATATTCAATTTCATAATTAACATCACCAGTGAATCCAACAATACATCCGGTATCGATTTTAATTTTTTCACCCGGTTGAAGAGTTTTTTGGTAAATTGAACCACCAGCATGTAAGAAAGCAAGACCATCACCTTCGAGTTTTTGCATGATGAAGCCTTCGCCACCAAATAGGCCGGTACTTAATTTCTTTCTAAACTCGATCCCAACTGAAGTGCCTTTTGCTGCGGCTAAGAAAGAATCCTTTTGACAAATAATTTTATTTCCATACTCATGTAGATCTAAAGGTATGATTGTTCCAGGGTATGGTGCTGAGAAACTAACTGTTTTTAATGAGCTTGATCGGTTTGTAAAACTAGTCATAAACAAGCTCTCACCTGTAACAAGGCGCTTACCCGCTCCAACCAATTTTCCAAATAATCCACCTGATTGCTGTGAACCGTCACCAAAAATTGTTTCAAGTTCGATCCCATCATCCATCATCATCATTGCTCCAGCTTCAGCAACGACTGTTTCCTTTGGATCAAGCTCTACTTGTACAAACTGCATATCATGGCCATGAATTTTATATGTAACTTCATGAGAATTTTTCATTTTTATGCCTCCTTTTAGTTTAACTATACAAATATTGTAATACTAAAATCTAGTTATTTAATAATAAAAAATTTGATAAATTATTACATAATCCTCATTTATTTTAACTATTTAATGAGAAAATATGCCATTTTTATAAGAAGCTAGGTAGGTCAAAATGTATAAAAGATAAATTATAAGAATTATATAAAAAATTCTCTCAATTAAGCCTAAGTGTCATTGACGCACTTTTTTAGATATGATATATTTAAGTTACTATTAACTGCATATTTATTTGAAGGTAAGAAATTAACGATACATTTGCACTACAAAATTTTTAGTAACGCTCATTTTTCTTTGTCTTGAAAAGAAGTTTTGACCACTTTCAATGTTGTAGCAATCCTTTAGCCGATTGGACAATGACGTTCTTTTTCTTTATCCCTCTTTTATGCACGCATTAATAGTGTATATATGTATTTTTAGGAGGTATTATCGATGGAATTCGGTAAAGTTAAATGGTTTAACAGCGAAAAAGGTTTTGGATTCATCCAAACTGAAAGTGGAAACGACGTATTCGTACACTTCTCTGCAATTCAAGGCGAAGGTTTCAAAACTTTAGAAGAAGGTCAAGAAGTTCAATTCGAAATCATCGAAGGAAACCGTGGACCACAAGCAGCTAACGTAAACAAAAAATAATTTTTGTTATGTTCAAGGCATCCTTTTTTAGGATGCCTTTTTTATATTAATCTAAAAATCTATCGATTTAGTACGTAGATATTGTAATTTAAAAAGGTTGCAAATAATGACCAAATAGAATAAGGAATGAGTAATACAAATGAAGTTTTTGAATGTTTATATGCGATCATCGTTAAAAGAATTGCTGTAACAAAGACGAGTCCACAGTCAATTGTAGCCATAAGTAAATCTTTTTGTTTGAATTGAAAATAGCTAAACAACTGGTTAAAAACATAATTAATAATAAATAGAATATAAAACCATTTTGCTTTTTTAAAGGATTCTCCTAAAGAAACGATTATACATACGCTTAAAGAAATGAAAGAATACAAGAATGCCCAAATGATTCCGATTGTTTTTCCAGAAGGAGTATAGCTAGGTTTAATTAGGTGACTATACCAATCATAGTCGATCGGAAATAAAATAGAAGAAATAAAAAATAAACAGTATAAGGAGAAAAATAAAACAATTAACTTAATATTCATAAAACCTCCTCAAGTAAGTTGTCTTGATTAAGTATATGTATTTAATTTCAAAATATAAAAAAAACGACTACATTAGAGTAATCGTTTTTTAATGAAATATTAACTCATTTAGTACTTTTCAATGTCTTTCACATCAATTTCAGATAATTCTCCGTTTAAAGCTTGTTCTTCATAGTCATCAAGATCTTGTTCATATTGTTCATGTTTTCTTGTAGGGTAGACAGTTCGATTTTTTCCATAAATATCAGTTCCGATAAAGTTTTCAAATTCCTCAACATAACCAACATTTTCATAGCTCTCAGTATATGCGCTTCCATACTCCTCGATATTATTAAATTCAAAATCTGACGGAGTTTGAGAATTTCCATATCTTTCAACATCTTGTAAAGCGTCTTCAGCGTCATACATCATTGAGCGGTCTTTAGGATCTCTACTAAATGGTGGGTTTAATACTTCTTCCTCAACAGGGCGATCGTATCTTATACTTGAACTTGAAATATGCTGATCGTGAGTATGTTCGATCATCGCTTTTGCTGTAGGAAGAGCTTGTAACCGTTCAAAAGGTATTTCTTCACCACTTACTTCACATATGCCATATGTTCCATTTTCAATTTTTTGTAACGCTGTATTAACGTCATCTAGTTCGTTTCTTAAATGCTCATGAAGAGATATGTCCTTTTCACGCTCAAATAATTCAGTACCCAAATCACCTGGGTGGTTGTCTGCAAGTGAAAGCTCATCAACAGAATCTCTAAGTGAGTATGGTGTAAATGCTGGGTCATTTAGTCTTTCTTCTATATGTTCTTTTTGTTTAAGTAGTTCGTTTTTAAATGTTTGGATTTGTGATTGTGAAAGCATCATGCTCCCCCTTTTCAATAAATGAATATGACTATCCATATTTTGTTCAAAAAGGAGGAAAACATGAATTAAGTTTTTTGAGGAATTGTTCTGCCTTAATTAGGAAAAAATATTTCCAATTATTAAGCCTATAACAAGAAGGAATCCCATTATAGTATTTGTTTTTGCTGTTGCTGCCATGGCTGGCATCATTTCCATTGGTTGGGTCTTACCTATAAATCCTTTTGTTGCTTTTATTGCAACAGGAATACTTATTAATGAAATAAGTGCAAAAGGTGTAATTAAATTCATGATAACAAATAAAATAACTAAAGCATATGCAACTGCAAATAATGAACCAATAAAGATAATTGCATTCTTTTTACCTAATAAGATAACAAGTGTTTTACGTCCATTTTCTTTGTCATTATCTAGGTCACGAATATTATTTGCTGTTAAGATTGCTCCAATTGTAATTGAAGTAGGGATCGAAAGTAAGATCACATTTGATGGTAAATTTCCAGCTTGAATATAGTAAGTAATACCAATAATTACAACTCCCATAAAAAAGCCCGCTACTAACTCACCAAATGGAGTGTATGCGATTGGAAGTGGTCCACCAGTATAAAAATAAGCTGCTGCCATACAAATAAGTCCAATAACTGCGATCCACCAGCTACTTTGAGTACAAATATAAATGCCTAATAGAAGAGCGATACCAAAAAAAGTAAAAGCAAGATTTAAAACAGTTGAAGGTTTAATACCATCTCTTACGATTGCTCCACCGATACCGACAGAACCTTCATGATCTAGCCCTCTTTTATAATCATAATATTCATTAATCATATTTGCAGCGGCTTGGATTAGTAAACTTGCAATAAGCATGGAAAGAAATAAAAGTAAATGAAATGAGTGAGCTATGTGCGCTAACATTGTTCCAATCGCAACAGGAATGAACGCTGCGGTTAATGTATGTGGTCTTAATAAATTCCACCATGTTCTAAAACCTGTTGAGGAAGTTGGAGATTGAACTGTTGGTTGCATTTTAACATCCTCCTTTTTAATATTATTTGAAAATGTAGGTCATTTTACTTTAAAAAAGTATGGACGAACTTCATAAAATTGACAGTCTACATTCATCGTTGTATCTTTAGTTATATCATGTATTTAACGTATATTTAAGCTAGGGGGAACTATTATGCTTAGAACAGGTCAAATGGAATCGATTGCCTTCTTTGAGCATTCTCTTCAAAAGGCAAAAGCTTGTTCAAAACGCTTCATTTGTAAAGTGGAAAAAATAATGAATATCCATCCCCTAAGTGTTTACCATTTTTATCATGAATTGGGTTTTACTGAACGCTTTTATTGGTCAAACCAAGAAAACTCGTTAATTCTCACAGGAATTGGTACTTTAGTTCCTTTTCATCATAGTACAGAAGAACAGTATTCTGCAATAGAAAAAGAATGGAAACGCTTTGGAGAGCAAGTGTATATCGAGCAAGAAAATTGCTTTGGTACAGGACCGATAGCTCTTGGGGGTTTCTCTTTTTTTGATAACTATAAAAATGATCAAGATTGGAAGAATTTTGGTACCTCTCATTTCTATGTACCTAAATTAATGGTGACGGTTACAAACGAAGGGACATTCATCACCTCTAATTATGAAATTAATGAACAAACTACAGTAGAGGATTTATTGCTTCAATATAAAGAATATGATGACTTTTTAGAAAAGTTTGGAATGAAGCAACCAAGCTTTACACAATCAGAATGTATTAACAAAGATGAATTTGAACCAAATGAATGGATTCAAAGCGTAAAAGAAGCAATTCATCAAATGAAAAACGAAGAATTAGAAAAAGTTGTTTTAAATCGAACTTTAGATGCAACATTTTCTGCAGAAGTAAATTCAACAAAAGTAATTTATGAATTAGAAGCAACAAGAAATGTTAACTATGTTATTTCTTATCAATTAAAAGATACTGTATTTATTAGCGCTACACCTGAGCGATTAATTTCTAAGAAAAATAATACAGTTTCTTCGATGTGTCTTGCGGGATCTGCCGCAAAAGGAATAACTAAGGAAGAAAACACAGAAGCCGCCAATTGGTTATTAAATAGTAAAAAAAATAATGGTGAACATGCTTTTGTTGTAAACTATATACGAGAAACGCTACAACAATATTGTAATGAATTATCAATACCTTCAACACCAAGAATAATGGCGACTAAAAGCTTATTGCATTTATTCACGCCAGTTGAAGGGAAATTATATAATCATGTTTCTTTATTTGAATTAATTCAAGCATTACATCCAACCCCTGCACTTGGAGGATTTCCTAAGGAAGAGGCATGTAAATTAATTCGTGAACTTGAACCTGTGGACCGAGGATGGTATGGTGCACCGATTGGGTGGATTGATTTAAACGGAAATGGTGATTTTGCTGTAGGCATACGTAGCGCCTTAATTAAAGAAGATAAAGCAAAATTATATGCCGGTTGTGGTGTTGTACAAGATTCAAAACCAGAGGAAGAATTTTTTGAAACTGGTGTAAAGTTTCTGCCAATGCTAAATGCATTAGGAGGGTTACGAAATGAAAGATAATGAAGCACTAACAAAGTATATTGGTGCTCTTGTAGATGAAATAAGTGCATTAAATATAAAAAACGTTGTAATAAGTCCTGGATCACGCTCTACACCAATATCGATGTTAGTCAATGAACATCCAAAATTAAAGTCTTATATTGCAGTAGATGAAAGAGGGGCAGCATTTTTTGCTTTAGGAATCGCTAAAAGTACGAAACAGCCTACAGTTTTAATTTGTACTTCTGGAACTGCTGCTGCTAATTATATGCCAGCCATTTCTGAAGCAAAGGAATCAAGAATTCCATTAATCGTACTGACAGCCGATCGACCACATGAGCTTAGAGATATAGGTGCACCACAAGCTATGAATCAGATTGGTTTATACGGTTCATTTGTAAAAAAATTCATTGAGCTAGCCTTACCAGAGGCTTCGGAAGCTATGTACGAATACGCGCGGTCAAGCGTTAATCGACTGTACCGTTCATGTGTGACCGCTCCAATGGGGCCCGTACATATGAATGTGCCACTTCGAGAACCTTTAGTTCCTAATTTTACGATTGATGACATATACTCAGCAGGAAAGCGTAAAAATTCTGCCCACACAATACTTACTGAAACTCTTGCAACAATTTCAAATGAAACAAGTAATGAGTTCACGAAGCTTTTTCAATCAAAAAGAAAAGGCTTATTAGTTTGTGGTCCTTATGTTGAAGAAGAAGCTTTAAAGAAGATTAAATCTTTAGGGAATTTATTAGACTATCCAGTTCTATGTGATCCTCTTTCAAATGGAAGAACAATTAATGGGAATGAAGACTCGAATGTAATCGATACATATGATACATTTCTTCGTTTTGAAGACATTGTTGATTCGCTTGATTCTGAAGTTATCGTACGATTCGGAGCAATGCCTGTATCTAAAACGTTTAGCCAATATATTCAAAAACAAAAAGATTGCGAGCTAATTGTAATTGATGAAGGAGACCTATGGAGGGATCCGACATTAAAAGCAACTCAAATGATTTCTTGTGATGATATCCAGTTTTGTAATGCAATGTTGGAGTCATACGAGAAAACAAGTAGTCATGAAATAGATTGGTTGAATAAATGGAAAACAATTAATGAAAAAACAAAAAATGGACTAGAACAAGCAGAACAGTTTGATGAACTTTTTGAAGGGAAAATCGTTCAAGTTTTAGCAAAAAATTTACTTGAAGAAAGTACATTGTTTGTTTCAAACAGTATGCCTATTCGTGATGTGGATACGTTTTTACATAATCAATCTAAAAAGTTAAAAATTGCTTGTAATCGAGGGGTAAATGGAATAGATGGGACAATTGCAACCGCATTGGGGATGGCAGCTGCTGGAGAGAGTGTCACATTATTAATTGGAGATTTGTCTTTCTATCATGATTTAAATAGTCTAGTCCTTTCTAAACTACATCATTTACCTTTAAGAGTGATCCTTGTTAATAATGATGGGGGAGGAATCTTCTCATTTTTACCTCAATCAAAAGAAGAAAAACATTTTGAAGAGTTATTCGGAACTCCATTAGGATTGGAATTCGAGCATGCAACTGCCCTTTTCGGTGGAGTTCATACGAAAATTCATAATTGGTTTGAACTTGAAGATGAATTAGGTAAAAAGAATAATGGATTGCATGTTATTGAAATACAGACAAGTCGTAAAGAAAATTATGATCTTCATCAAAAAGTTTGGAGCATTGTAAAAGCAGAATACGAGAAATGAAATTAGGTGTTCTTGTTCATGGAAATTAAAATAAATGAGGTCACATATTCATATATTGAATCTGGCCAAGGGCAAACTATATTATTATTGCATGGTTTCACAGGTTCAAAGGAGACATGGGGAAGTTTAATAAGTAAACTAGAACGAAATTATCATGTAATAGCAATTGATTTATTAGGACATGGGAAAACAGATTGTCCAATTAATGATGAACGGTACAGAATGGAATCTGCTGCTAAAGATTTACATGATTTGTTAGTAAAAAAGCAAATTGATTCGGTGCATCTATTAGGCTATTCGATGGGAGGTAGACTAGCCCTCTATTTCGCTTTAGCCTATCCAACAAAAATTAAATCGCTTATGTTAGAAAGCTGCACGGCTGGTCTTAAAACTGAAAATGAAAAATTAGCTCGAATCGAACAAGACAATCATTTATCTTCAATGATCCTAAATGAAGGTATTGAAGTATTTGTTAATTATTGGGAAAACATTCCCTTATTTGCAACTCAAAAGAATTTGACATCAGAGTCACAACAAAAGATTAAACAAAGAAGATTAAATCAGTCACCAATTGGCTTAAGTAATAGTCTAAAAGGGATGGGCACGGGCATTCAACCATCTCTATGGAGTGACTTGAAGCAATTTAAAAAACCTACTTTATTAGTTTGTGGAGAATATGATGAAAAGTTTTGCTTAATAATGGAGAAAATGAACGAGAAGCTAGAAAATAGCCAAATTATTAAAATTCCACACGCAGGCCATGCAATTCATGTGGAACATTCGGAAAAATTTGCTACAATAGTAATTGGGTTTTTATTGAAAAGTGAAAAGGAGGAAATTTCATGACTATTGAATGGGTACAAGAAAGAAAGTATGAAGAAATTTTATATTCTACATATAATGGAATTGCTAAAATTTCAATCAATCGTCCGCACGTACATAACGCATTTACACCATTAACAGTATCAGAAATGATTGATGCTTTTGCTTATGCAAGAGACGACGAAAAAATTGGTGTTATTATTTTAACAGGTGAAGGTGGAAAAGCATTCTGTTCTGGTGGAGACCAAAGTGTTCGCGGACACGGTGGTTATGTTGGACAAGACCGCATTCCTCGCCTGAATGTATTAGATTTACAACGCTTAATTCGCGTTATTCCAAAGCCTGTAATTGCAATGGTAGCTGGTTATGCAATTGGTGGAGGTAACGTATTAAACGTAGTATGTGACTTAACAATCGCAGCTGAAAACGCTAAATTTGGACAAACTGGTCCTAAGGTTGGTAGCTTTGATGCTGGTTATGGCTCAGGCTATTTAGCTCGTATTGTAGGCCACAAAAAAGCTCGTGAAATTTGGTACTTATGCCGTCAATATAATGCACAAGAAGCATTAGATATGGGCTTAGTTAATAAAGTAGTACCTTTAGAAGAATTAGAAACTGAAACAGTTAAATGGGCAGAAGAAATGCTTGAAAAAAGTCCAACTGCACTTCGCTTCTTAAAAGCAGCAATGAATGCAGATACAGACGGTTTAGCTGGACTTCAACAGCTAGCTGGAGATGCAACACTTCTTTACTACACAACTGAGGAAGCAAAAGAAGGTCGCGATGCATTTAAAGAAAAACGTACACCTGATTTCGATAAATTCCCACGTTTTCCTTGATTTGAAAGAAGATAAAAGCTTGATGAGAAATCATCAAGCTTTTTTGCACATTAAGAAAGTATAAATTGGCAGCGGAGATGAAACCTCGACGTAGTTGTCCAATCTAGGAATTAAGTATAAATGCAACTACGCCTCTATCTTCGCCAATCGAAGAGTTTTCTTTAATGAACTTTTGTAAATTTAGATATTAGTCAGGAAGTGTTTTTGATGAATCAAATTCCGAATTTTTTGCTTGAGAGAGTCAGATTAACCCCTAATCGAATAGCAATTGCAACAGATGGGGAAGAAATTACGTTTAAGGATTTACATGATCGAGTTATAAATCTTGCATATAAATTTCACCATTTTGGTATAAAAGACGGATCTCATGTTTCGGTTTTAATGAATAATTCTGTTGAATTTATAGAAGTTGTTTATGCACTTCATTATATTGGAGCAACATCAATTTTATTGAATATAAGATTAAGTGATGACGAAATAGTATATCAATTAGAAAATAGTGATTCTGAATTTTTAATCGTAGCGAACTCAAATACGGTGAAAATTCCTGAAAATATAAAACTGTTAAATATAAATGAAATGGAGAACAGCGAATCAAAGGAATTTCCAATCAAGTCTAATTTTGATGGCGATAAAATCGCAACTATGATGTACACATCTGGTACTACTGGTTTCCCAAAAGCAGTTTTACAAACTTATTTTAATCATTGGAGCAGTGCAATTGCTTCAGTATTAAATTTAGGATTAGATCATAAAGATGTGTGGCTAGTCTGTTTGCCAATGTTCCATGTGGGTGGTTTATCTACTGTATATAAAAGTGCCATTTATGGCATGAAAATTGTGTTAACGAATAAAGCTGATGCACATACCATTAAGGACTGTGTCATAAAGCATAATGTAACAATTCTATCTGTTGTAACAAAAGTATTAAATGACCTATTAACCATTGTTGAAGGTACAAATGATTTAAACAGCGTAAGGGCAGCTTTACTTGGTGGAGGGCCTGCTCCGTTACCTCTTTTACAAAAGGCAAGAGCATTAAATGTGCCAGTCTATCAAACATACGGAATGACTGAAACTTGTTCACAAGTTGCAACGCTTTCTCCTGAATATATGCTTTCTAAAATTGGTTCGGCAGGTAAAGCTTTATTTGGATGTACGCTAGAAATAAGAGACAATCAACGAACTTGTTTACCAAAAGAAGTAGGAGAAATTGTAGTCAAAGGGCCGAACGTGAGTAAAGGTTATTATAAACTTTCCAAGTTAACTGATTCATCTGAGTATCTTTATACAGGTGATTTGGGTTATGTAGATGAGGATGGTTTTTTATTTGTAGTTGACCGTAGAAGTGACCTAATTATTTCCGGTGGAGAGAATATATATCCAGCAGAGATTGAATCAGTACTATTATCGCATCCAGATATCATTGAAGCTGGTGTAACAGGCAAAGAAGACCCGAATTGGGGAAAAGTACCTGTTGGATTTGTTGTTAGTAAATCCTCTAATCCTCCGTCTCAAGAAGAACTAATCGAGTATTGTCGAGATAAAATCGCAGGGTATAAAATTCCAAAGGAAATATTTTATGTAGACAACCTACCAAGAAATGCAACAAACAAGCTAGTTAGAAGAGAACTACTTAAGCTTCTATAAGGGGAATAAACATGTTGATAAGGCAAATAGAATTATTTTTAATTGAACAGCCTCTAAAAGTACCTTTTAAAACAAGCTATGGTACATATGAAAAACGTGAAAGTATAATTGTTAAAATTTTAGATGCAAACGGAATATACGGTTATGGAGAAGTCGTTGCTTTTTCAGAGCCTTGGTATACAGAGGAAACGATCCAAACAGCTCTACATACTTTACAGGATTTCTTTATACCGATCTTATTAAAAAAGCAGTTTAACCATCCAAGTGAAGTTGCTACACATTTAAATCAATTTAAAGGCAATCAAATGGCTAAATCTGGGCTTGAAGGTGCATATTGGGATTTGTATAGTAAACTACATTCAATCACTTTAGCACAAGCTTTAGGGGGCAATAAGGCAGAGATACCAGTTGGGGTAGTAATTAGTATAGACGAGCCAATAAAAATGTTGAAACAAATTAGTGCATATATAAAAGAAGGCTATGAACGATTTAAAGTTAAAGTTTCAAAAGAAAATGATTACGAAATTGTCTCAACTATACGAAATAACTATCCAACAATCCCTCTAATGATTGATGCCAATTCAGATTATTCGATTGAAGACATTCCGAAACTAAAAAAATTAGATGAATTTAATCTGTTAATGATCGAACAGCCCTTCGGCGAACGCCAATTCATCGAACACGCTATTCTTCAAAAGGAAATTTCTACTCCAGTCTGCTTAGATGAAAGTATATGTTCCATAGAGGATGTTCAAATTGCGTATGAATTAAACGCATGCAAAATCATTACCGTAAAGCCTGGGAGAGTCGGAGGATTAACTAAATCAATTGAAATTCATGATTATTGTGTTGAAAAGAATATTCCAATTTGGGTTGGAGGCATGATTGAAACCGGGATTTCTAGAATTCAAAACGTTGCATTAGCATCTCTTCCCGGATTTACAATACCAGGAGATATTTCGGCTTCATCTAGGCATTGGGAGCATGATCTCATTTTTCCAGAGGTAGCTTTAATAAATGGAAAAGTTAAAGTACCAGTTGGCCCTGGTTTAGGGGTAGAAGTGGATGAAGAGAGAATCCGAAGCATTTCTAAAAAGATTTATCAATATACTTCTCAATAAAAATAACTAAATAAAAAAATACGATCAAATTAAACTTGTTATTCATTTCAAGTTTCTTTGACCGTATCTTTTTTTGTATTCTTATTTATTTTATCAGGTACTGGATCATATCCACCTGGATGTAGTGGGTGACACTTAAGTATTCTTTTAGTCGTTAAATAAGTTCCTTTAAGCGCACCATGAGTTTGTATTGCCTCTAGTCCATAACTAGAGCAAGTAGGATAAAATCTACATGATGGTGGCGTTGCAGGTGAAATCCATTTTTGATAAAATCTAATGATTCCAATTAAAATTTTATTCATATACAAACCTTTCGTCTGCTAGAATTATTTCTCATCATGGTTATTTTTCATTTTTACGTCTTCTAGCTTATCGACTTTATGTTGTACACCATAGCCTTTATTTACAGTAAGAACGAAAGCACCGAATACAACAACGATAATTATTCCACTAACAATAAATACTCCAGTCATACTATATCCTCCTAAATAGTTATACTACTATGATATAGTATACTGTCCAATATGCAAGGCAATCAAATATTTTCATAAAGTTTCAGGAATATTATTTCAATAATGATGAAACATTTTAATAGAAATAGTACAATGGAAAAACAAGTATGAATGTAGGAAGGTTAAAATGTACATATTTAAAGATTTTTACCATAATACAGTTGAATTATCGTTTGAGAAACATCCATTTTCACTCAATCCAAAACATGTTTGGGTTATTTGTAAATACAAAGACCAATGGTTACTCACAGACCATCAAAGAAGAGGATACGAATTCCCAGGTGGAAAAGTCGAGGAAGGCGAATCACCTGAAGAAGCAGCTAAACGTGAAGTTTTAGAAGAAACAGGTGGAAATGTATCTAAAATTAATTATTTAGGGCAATACCGAGTTACAGGTAAGGATAAAATTATTATAAAAAATATTTATTTTGCCGAAATAGGAGAACTTTTAACACAAAAGCACTATTTTGAAACAAACGGCCCAGTATTGTTAGACGAATTTCCACCAAACATAAAAAAAGATCGCCGATTTAGTTTTATCATGCGTGACGAAGTATTTTCACAAAGTTTAAGTTACTTGAATACTAAAAAAAGCTCACTTTTATAAGGTGAGCTTTTTTTATAGTTTCATGAGGATGTAAGATAGCGCAAATAAGAAATTAGCTTCCTCATAAGGGGTTCATGAGGAAGTAAAACAGCTCAAAAAGGGGGAAAGGTTCCTCATAAAGGGTTCATGAGGAAGTAAGACAGCTGAAAAAAGAAAAAAGGTTCCTCATAAA
>NZ_NUYF01000024.1:0-15850 GCF_002566505.1 Bacillus sp. AFS077874 | reverse complement strand
TTTAAATTAATCTCATCAACTTTATCACGTAAATTTATTAACTCATTATTTGTACTCATTTCCTTATCCCCCTTAAAATTTAAAAATACAATTGTTCAACACCTCTTCTTTTCTTCAAGAAGTAGGCATGTAAAAAATAAAAACAAAAAGTCCCTACTGAATAAACAGTAGGGACGAATTATTTAATCGCGGTACCACCCTAGTTGTGAACAAAAACTCTGTTCACCACCTTCATTTTGTTAACGATCAAAATGACCGTTTCTATTTTCATTAAATGAAATAGAAATTGCTCCAAGAATGTAATTCAGCATACCTTATGTACTGACTCGCAGCTTCCGTCAGCTCTCTTAAACAGGGAAGTTATGCCTACTGTGCCCTTATCAACGCAATATATTCAATTGTCAAAAGATTCATTAAAAAAGTTATTAATGATGATTATAAGCAGATTTAAAGAGGCTGTCAATGCATTATTTTTTTACATTTTTTAACTTTTCCACTTTTTGCTTACTCATAACAATCCTTCTTAAGTTAATACGAAAATTTATCCACCAGTCTAGATTTTAAGCATTTCATAAATAAAAAAAGCCAGCAATTAAGCTGACTTCCTTGTGTAAAACTATTTTATTAGTATACCCACTCTTTAATAAGCTTTGAGTATTCAACTAATTCATTTTGGTTGAAGAAAATTCCGATTTCACGCTCTGCACTAGCAGGTGAATCTGAACCGTGAATAATGTTTTTACCTACAGTTGCAGCATACTCACCACGGATTGTTCCTGGTGCTGAATCTTTTGGATTTGTTGCTCCCATCATTTGACGAGCGGTAGCGATTACATTTTCGCCTTCCCAAACCATAGCAAATACTGGGCTTGAAGTGATGAAGTCTACTAACTCACCAAAGAAAGGACGTTCTTTGTGCTCAGCATAGTGAGTTTCAGCTTGTTCTTTACTCACTTGCATTAATTTAGCTCCAACTAATTGGAAACCCTTTTTTTCAAAACGTGAAACGATTTCACCAATTAAGTTACGTTGTACACCATCAGGTTTTACCATTAAATAAGTTCTTTCCATTATGCTCTACCTCACTTGATTTCAATTATGTATAAACAACACAGTTAGAATAGTAACATCAATTTATAAAATTATCAATAGTTTAAAATCTTGTTATATTGTAAAAATTGAAATCGCTTCCAGATTTTTGATTAACTTTACTAAATATAACTAAATAACAGGAATTCTATACGTATCTAAAAAGCCAAAAGAGGCAGTTGTAAATGCACTAGCATTTTCCCCGCCTCTAGTTTTTTCGATTTCCAATATTTTTAGCAATTAATATTAACATTTCCTTTGCTTCACTATTAGGAAGGCTATTGATACTGTTTAAAGATTTTTGTAAATATGCTTCGCTAACTTTTCTTGCTGCCTTAATATATGTACTTTTGCGAATTTGATTGATAAGAGGTTTAACAGTTTCCGGATCGATTCCTTCATAAACAGATTCAATTTTCTCTTTAAGAGCTAAATCATTCATCGCAAACAAGACAGGTAGTGTAATATTCCCTTGAATTAAGTCACTACCTGATGGTTTTCCTAATTCCTTCTCAGAAGCCGTAAAATCAAGAATATCGTCCATAATTTGAAAGGACATACCTAAATAGTATCCGTAATCTTTTAAACACTTTTGAAAAGCAGGAGAGGCTCCTGATGCAATTGCACCAATTTCACAACTCGCTGAAATTAAAAGTGCTGTTTTTCGTTTAATTCTTCTTAAATAACATTTTAAATTTTGGTCAAAATTATATTTATCTTTTATTTGTTCAATCTCACCTAAACAAATCTCTAAAATAGTCTCAGATAATTTTTGATGGGCCAATGGGATTTCGATTTCTGACATACATTCCAATGCTTTTGCAAATAAAAAATCCCCTGCATACATAGCAACACGATCATTGTAAGTTGAATTGATCGTCGGTTTACCTCTTCGTAAACTAGCTTCATCAATTACATCATCATGAACTAAAGATGCCATATGTATGATTTCCAAAGTAGCTGCTACATTTTTAATCGATTGAAGGTTATATTGTCCAAATTTAGCACTAAGCAATACAAAAACTGGTCTAATTCTTTTTCCACCAGATTCAAGCAACTGTATAGATGCATTTTTCAAAATTGGCTGCGTTGAATTGACTACTTTATGAAGCGTGCTTTCAATCTCATTAATGTCCTTTTTTAAATAAGAATATTTCCATTTAACCTTCATTCCGTTCACCTTACTATTCATCCCATTTTCTCGCTTTTTTGTAACTAGCTTTTTGGCTTAACACCTAAATGCATTGCTGCTACACCAAAAGTATAAGGTTTAATTTTTATTTTTTCTAACCCTGCTTTTTTGAAAAGATTTGCAAGTTCATTCATTCCTGGAAACGTGCTTGCACTTTCTTGTAACCAAGAATATTCTTTAAAGCTTTTAGCAAATATTTTCCCAAAAATCGGCATGATGTATTTAAAATACGCTTTATACACATGTCTAACACCAAATGCAGTCGGTTGTGATGTTTCTAAACAGACCACAATACCTCCAGGCTTAACGACTCTTGTCATTTCCTTCAACACTTGATAATAATCTGGAACATTTCTTAAACCAAATCCAATTGTAACAACATCAAAATAGTTGTCCTCAAATGGTAACTCCATAGCATTTCCATGAATTAATTTTACTTGTTCTAAGTGCATATTTTTAACTTTTTCTTCACCGATAGATAGCATATTTTTACTAAAGTCTAAACCTACTACTTCTCCATCTTTTCCAACTGTATTTGCAAGTGCAATTGTCCATTCACCAGTACCACAGCATACATCAAGCGCTTTCATACCTTTTTGAACATTCATAATTTTCATAGTTTGTTTACGCCAAGCAATATGTCGTCTAAAACTAATAATACCATTCATTGTATCATATTTATTGTAAATCTTTTCAAACACGTCATGTACGCGTTCTTCTTTTGATTGAGTCATATAAACCCCCACTAAACTAATTACGATTACTTCTATGTAGATTAATTTTGTAATTGTATTATTTTTGATAATTCTTCTTTTGTTTTAGCTAAATCAATAATCCCCATTATTCTTTGAAATTGCGTAATAAAATCAGAGCAGTTTTCAACTGATGATCGTTCGAATTCTTTTTTCAGTCTTGACATTAAACATTCTTGCTCAATATGCTTTATTGATTCTTCAGCTGATATAAATTTTGCAAAATGTACAAGTATAGTTGATTCGATTATAGTTATGCAGTTGAAAAGATCTTCTAAAGAACTAAATTGTTCGTGAACTAGATTGATCTTCTCTTCATTCATTTCCTTAACAGCATATGAAAGTTCTCGTATTAATCCAATTTCCCCAGTTTTAGATAGAGCATCGTAATATAGTCCACTATATAGGTCCCCTTCTAAAACGGTTAATTGTTTCTTTTCACGATCCATTGGTGTACCTTCATATGTGGATACCTTTTCATGTGTATCTAATGCAATTTGATGAATCATCAAGGCTTTACAATAATGCACAATTTTATCACTCGTAAAATTGTGTTCTTTTAATAAATTTATTAATAAAGTAACCTTTACATCATCAATGGTCGGTGCCTGAAGATGTTGATTTAAATATGGGTGTCTAATCGTATGTAATATTTGAGTGATTACTTCATTTTTTAACTCGTGAATACTATTCATTATTTCCATCCATTCCATTTATAACTGATTTTTTCATTATACCATAAGTAGTTTAGATGATATAAGTTGATTGCTCAATCAACTTGCATTATTTATAAATGAATATTTGAATATTTTAAAAAAAGCAGGACTCCCGGCTTTTTAGACTGCCTGTCAAACGCCCTGCTTTTTGCTTATTTGATTCTATTTAGTTGAATGAATCATTGCAAGGATTTCATTTCTTCCTTGCACATCCTCTTTAAGTGAGCCACGCACAGCAGTCGTAACAGTTTTTGAGCCTGGTTTTCTTACTCCACGCATAGACATACACATATGTTCTGCTTCTACAACTACCATTGCTCCATGTGGCTGTAGTACTTCCATAATAGCATCAACTACCGAGGCAGTAATACGCTCTTGCAACTGAGGTCTTTTAGCTACTGTTTCTACAGTACGTGCTAATTTACTTAAACCAGTTACCCTACCATTTCTAGGTATGTAGGCTACATGAGCAACTCCGTAAAAAGGTAATAGATGATGCTCGCACATTGAATGGAATGGAATATCTTTTACAAGTACTAATTCTTCATGATCTTCACCAAATACTTTATGTAAATGAGCTTTTTCATCTTGGCGCATACCAGAGAATACTTCAGCATACATTTTCGCAACTCGTTTTGGCGTTTCGTAAATTCCTTCTCTATTTGGATCATCACCGATAGCTTCAAGAATTAGACGAACCGCTTGTTCAATTTTTTCTAAATTAACTTCATTCATTAATTGATCCCCCATGCTAAAAAAAATTCTAATATTCACTATCAGATTCGTTTTATTTTAACATAATTCTTTTTTTATAGGCAAAAAAAAGAAGGATACTTTCTTTTTCCTTACTTTTAGACACCCTTAACTGAACGCTTTCATTGTCCAAAATTAATTATTGATCCCAAAAATATAAGACTTTTTGGACTTTTTTAGCAAAAAAAGAAGGATGCATTTTTTAGCATCCTTCTTTTTCGCTTAAATTATGTAATTATTTTACTGCATCCTTAAGCGCTTTACCAGGTTTGAAAGCTGGAACTTTACTAGCTGCGATTTCGATTTCCTCGCCAGTTTGTGGATTACGTCCTTTACGAGCTGCACGCTCACGAACTTCAAAGTTACCAAATCCGATTAATTGTACTTTATCCCCGTTTTGTAACGCACCAAGAATTGATTCGAATACAGCGTCTACTGCTAAAGTAGCTTGTTTTTTAGTTAATTCACCAGCTTCAGCAACTGCATTGATTAAATCTGTTTTGTTCATGTCTTTCACCTCCTCCCAAAATTTTAGAAATGTTTCTTAATTTCATTTGTGACCAAAATTTTAAATTTTATACAACAAATTCCAATTAATTTCTTTGTCATGCCTTATATTATACGATTCTACGGCTTTTTTCAATATGTTTTATAAGAAAATGTTGGAATTACTCGAAAACAGGTGGTGATTTTTCTGAAAAGTTCATTTTTCCTCTTCAATTTTCTTATAGGTACTTCTGAAAGTATGATGGTTACTGAATTAATCGGCATTTTTTTAATTTTTTTGATGATTTTTAATAAATTTATTTTTGTTGAATTTTGTCGAATAAAATTTATTTTTCTTTGCTAATTTTCTGTGATTTTATTAAAAATTTCATTTCACCAAATAAAATAGGGCTTTTAGATTTTTTAAAAATTAATCTTTATATTTCGCTAAAACAAAAAAAATCAGATGGTTTTTACCACCTGATCAATTAATGATTAAAGGATAATTGCAATTAAGCCGCCACTTCCTTCATTAATAATTCTTTCTAAAGTTTCCTTCAATTTATATCTTGCATTTTCTGGCATTAGTGAAAGTTTCGCCTGGATACCTTCTCGTACGATTGAACTTAATGAACGTCCAAATATATCTGAGTTCCAAATTGATAATGGATTATCTTCAAAATCTTGCATTAAGTATTTAACAAGTTCTTCACTTTGTTTTTCAGTTCCGATGATTGGTTCAAACGTTGACTCAACATCAACTTTAATCATATGAATAGAAGGTGCTACTGCTTTTAATTTGACACCAAATCTTGAACCATGGCGTATAATTTCTGGCTCATCTAAGCTCATATCTAAAAGCGAAGGTGCAGCAACTCCATATCCTGTTTGTTTCACCATTCTTAAGGCATCTGCTACTTGATCATATTCTTGTTTAGCATGAGCGAAGTCTTGCATTAATTCTAATAGATGATCTTTACCGCGAATTTCTACTCCCACTACTTCTTTTAAGACTTGATCATATAACTCATCTGGTGCAGATAAATCAATTTCTGCAACCCCTTGCCCCATATCTATTCCAGCAAGTTGAGCATGTTCAATAAATTCATAATCACTAAATTGGCCAACTACATAATCTACATCTCTTAATCGCTTAATATCTTTAACTGTTTCTTGAATTGCTTCTTGGTAGCTTTGGCGTAGCCAGTGATTTTCTTTTAAAACTAATACCCAGCTAGGTAGGTTTACGTTCACTTCAAGGACTGGGAATTCGTATAAAGCTTCGCGAAGTACGTTCATTACATCTCCTTCGCGCATTGCTTCAACACTTAATGCGATGACAGGAATATCGTACTTTTCTGATAGTTCTTGTCTAAGTGCTTCTGTATTAGGATGATATGGCTGAGAAGAGTTAATCACCATAATGAAAGGCTTTCCAACTTCTTTTAATTCAGCAACTACTCGTTCCTCTGCTTCAATATAATCATATCTAGCTATTTCTCCAATTGTGCCATCAGTTGTTACAACAACTCCAATTGTAGAATGCTCTTGAATAACTTTTCTTGTACCGATTTCTGCCGCTTCATTAAATGGAATCGGTTCTTCATACCAAGGAGTGCTAATCATTCTAGGACCATTTTCATCCTCATATCCTTTAGCCCCTGGCACACTATAACCAACGCAATCTACTAATCGAATATTTACATCTAACCCATCCGCTACATGAATTTTTACGCCTTGATTCGGAACGAATTTTGGTTCAGTAGTCATTATTGTTTTACCTGCAGCGCTTTGAGGTAATTCATCATGTGCTCTAGCACGATCAGCTTCATTTTGAATATTAGGGATTACAACAGCTTCCATAAAGCGTTTAATAAATGTTGATTTACCAGTACGCACAGCACCTACAACACCTAAGTAGATATCTCCTCCTGTGCGCTCGGCAATGTCTTTAAAAATATCTATCTTTTCCATGTGTTCCCCTCCCGATTTATCAATACATGGGAATAATTGACTTGAAGTAGTATACCTATGACAATATCATTCTATGATGTTGTCCTAGTGAGTTATGACAAGATTTTTTATTTTTTCTTTTTATTCACTTGGGATCAAATAAAATAATCCTTCGATAAAATGTATTCTTTTATCAAAGGATTATGATTTATATTATTTATTTTTGTTCTAAAAACACTGGTTGTCCATCTTTAATCGTATATGGAAGTGAGTATGCAGGCACGATTGGAGAGTCTTTTACTAAGATAGAACGAATATCTTCACCGAACTTATAATTTTTCGCTTCTTTAATTTTTGCATATAAATCAGTTGAATAGTCAACATAGAACTCCCCATCATTCCCCATGATGATTGGTAAGTTCTTATTGCTATAAGGACTGACTACGAACGGTTCTTCCTTGAAACCCATCTTTTTATAGTTTAATAGAAAAACACCATTAGCCAATGTTTTCTTGATTGGTGGGTATGTATGTTTATCTTTATAAACTTGTACTCTTAATGAAACATCTCTTAGTTTCTCTGCAATTCTAAGATCGACTAATTTAACCGTCGGATTCTTCTCTGCATCTACTAATACGTACTGGAAGATACCACCATTTTCATAAGAATTACCAGGTGCATCACTTAAATAACCAGGTGTTAGTTTTGTAAAATCAATTGGATATTTAATATAAATAGGTGTATTCATATCCTTGTTTTTTATAGGTAACATTCCTGAATTGTTTTCCTTAAATTTATTAATTGCAGTTTGAACTGATTGCAATTGATCATCATATGGTACTTGATTTTGTGCAAGTTTATCTTGTGGATATAAACAGCCACTTAATAGACTTATAACAAAGCACATTAGAATGGAAAGAAATAGCTTTTTCATGTTAGTCCCCTTTATTCTCATTAACTAGGCCAGCTTAATACGATATATGTAATTAAAATCCCTGAAATAATTAAAGACATATATGCAATAAAAGCTGTAATCATTTTTAAAAATTTTATTTTTATTTTGTTTCTACTCAAGAAAATTAAAAATAATGATAAAAGCATTAATCCGATTCCTACAAAAGAAATAATTTCATTAATATGTGCCGCGTTCATTATGTTCCCCCTATGTATTTTCTACCATTATTATAGTATCAAAATAATCACATGATTTGAATTAAAATCTTTTTAATCCTATTAAGACATTATCGACTTATTTAATGCTTACGTATACTTGTCTGCTATAAATTTATTTCCAGCTTCATAAAAAATCCATTAGAATATATTCACTAGTTAAAACTTTTACAACACCATCAAAATACCTCCTTCATAAAAACCAACTAAGGAGGACTTTAGGACCATTCACATATTTAAAAGGACAAAATAAAAAGAAAGAAAAAGTAAAAATATACTCCTTCTTTCTTCGAAGCAAACTGGGGCAATTGCTTCGTAATCATCCTCGACTAACACCCACCAGAATACATCCGGTATAAGTCATTCTATAGTATGCGAAAATGTATGATTATGCACTAAATACATCGCTGAAGAATAAGCCCAATTATTTTTGTTTAAACATATTTGTTAATGATTGAAAATCTAATGGCATATTATTTGTAACAATTGCTTGAACGATTTTGTCTTCTTTTTCCTTAGAAACTTGACGACCTGTCATCAATGCAATTTGACGAACTAGTTTTCTAACAGTTGCTTCATCTTTAAAGTTTGCATCTTTTACTGAATCAGCGACTTTAAAAATATCTGATTTGCTTACATTTGCTTTCTTTTCAATCTTATCGAAGAAACCATTTGGATTATTATTAGTCACCATTCAAACCTCCTTCTTTTCTATACAACATATGCTATGCAAAAAAAGAGAAATGGTGAAACGCCTATTTTAGGCCACAAAAGAAAAAGCACTAAAACAAAGTTTTAATGCTTTTAATCTGACTATATTTAGATAAATTAATTACTCAGCAAGATCGCTAATATAATTTGAAGTACTTTCACCCTCATGTTTTTTTACACGGGACATAAGTGCATCAACTGCTAATTTTGGATTTTTATTTTCAAATAATACTGCGTGTAATTCATTAACAATTGGCATTTCTACATTTACTTGTTTTGCTAATTGATATGCAGCCTTAGTCGTGCGAACACCTTCAACGACCATGCCCATATTATCTAATACTTCGTCTAAAGATTTGCCTTTCCCTAATAAATTACCAGCTCTCCAGTTACGGCTATGGACACTCGTACAAGTTACGATTAAGTCGCCCATTCCTGTTAAACCAGCAAAAGTTTGAGTATTAGCTCCCATAGCCTTACCTAAACGGATTATTTCTGCAAGTCCTCGTGTCATTAAAGCCGCCTTCGCGTTGTCGCCATATCCAAGTCCGTCAGTAATACCAGCAGCAAGTGCGATAATATTCTTTAATGCTCCACCAATTTCTACACCAATTACATCTTCGTTTGTGTATACACGGAAATAACCATTTGAGAATAATTCTTGTACAATTTCCGCATCTTCCATATTTTTAGATGCCGATGTTACAGTCGTTGGATGTCTTAAAGCAACTTCTTCAGCATGACTTGGACCTGATAATACAACTACTGATTTTAAGTATTTCGATTCAATTTCTTCAGCGATCATTTCTGAAACACGCTTAGATGTGTCAGGCTCAATCCCTTTACTTGCATGGATTATTGTAACCTCGTTCGTTAATTCATTATTTAATTGTTGGCAAACTTCTCTTATTGCTTTAGTTGGAACAACAAGCAAAATATAGTTAGCTCCATTTATAGCTTCCTTTAAATTAACCGATGCCTTTAAATTTTGAGGTAAATTAATTTCTGGCAAGTATCTCTTATTAGTATGCTGTTCATTTATTTCATTGATTTGTTCGGATTTATTTCCCCATAAAGTAACCGTATGCCCATTATCTGATAAAACCATGGCTAAAGCAGTACCCCAACTACCTGCACCTAAAACAGCGATTTTTTCCAATTCAACACTCCCCTTCATAAAGAATCCATATGTTACATCGAATTAAGCTCGTGCACGACCGATAATCCTTATTGGAGATCCCTCAAAATCAAAAGCATCTCTAATACGATTTTCTAAGAAACGCTCATAACTAAAGTGAAGTAATTCAGGATCATTTACAAAAACAACAAATGTAGGTGGTTTAATTGCTACTTGAGTTGCATAATACACTCTTAATCTTTGCCCATTATGTGTTGGTGTTGGATTCATCGCAATTGCATCCATGATAACATCATTTAATACATTTGTTGGAACGCGTAAACTATGGCTTTCACATGCTTTATTAATCATTGGTAATAAAGTTTGAGTTCTTTTCTTCGTTTTAGCTGATAGGAATACAATTGGAGCATAATCTAAGAACTGGAAATGTGCTCGAATGTTTTCAATGAATTCATTCATCGTTTTTTCATCTTTTTCTACTGCATCCCATTTATTTACGACAATAACAACTGATCTACCTGCTTGATGTGCATATCCAGCAATTTTCTTATCTTGTTCGATAATACCTTCTTCACCATCTAATACGACTAAGACGACATCTGATCTTTCAATTGCACGTAAAGCACGTAATACGCTGTATTTTTCAGTACTTTCATATACTTTACCTTTTTTTCTCATACCAGCTGTATCGATAATGACATAGTCTTGGCCATCTTTTGAATAAGGTGTATCGACAGCATCACGTGTAGTTCCAGCAACATTACTTACAATTACACGTTCTTGACCTAATAATGCATTTACTAAAGAAGACTTCCCTACGTTTGGACGACCAATTAAACTAAATTTAATTGTCTCTTCATCGTAATTTTCATCTTCTTGATCAGGGAAGTGTTTTACAACTTCATCAAGTAAATCACCCAGTCCTAAACCATGTGAACCTGAGATTGGAAATACTTCTCCAAATCCTAATGCATAAAAATCGTAAATATCGCTTCTCATTTCAGGATTATCGACTTTATTAACTGCTAATACTACCGGTTTTTTTGTTTTATAAAGAATTTTAGCAACTTCCTCATCTGCCGCTGTAACACCCTCACGGCCATTTGTTAGAAAAATAATAACATCCGCTTCATCAATTGCGATTTCAGCTTGTTGACGAATTTGTTCTAAAAATGGCTCATCACCAATGTCAATTCCACCTGTATCGATTAAACTAAATTCTTGATTTAACCATTCTCCTGAACTGTAAATACGATCACGAGTAACCCCTGGAATATCTTCTACAATTGAAATTCTTTCTCCCACTATCCTATTAAAAATAGTTGATTTCCCTACATTTGGTCGTCCAACTATTGCAACTGTCGGTTTAGACATTTAATTCATCCTTCCTAGCATAACTATGTACCATTTAAATCATCTAAATGAGTTTTAGTTTAGTTTTAAAAATTGATTTATTTAAATAACTTATCTATTTTAACAAAAAATATGAGAAAAGACCAATACACTTCAACTTTTTAGTAATTTTCTATTTTTGAGACTTAATTTTGATCCATAAATTACTATGAATTGAATTGCTGACAATAATAAAATGGACATAAATAACGTATCAAACCAATTCAAATCTCCAATTATATATTTAAAATTAATCGACTTAAACGTAATATAATTAAAAATGTCTCCCTGAACTAGACCAATCGTTATATAACGCATTTTTTCATAATAGGATTTACTTAAAAAGAAAGTAAGTAGTATTACTAAAAATGAACTAATTATCTTCTCATCAATAAAAAAACTTGCAGGATCATAAATCGAAAGCAGTGTAACTACACTAAATGTCATGCCTATAATCAGGCCTTTAAAGAAATGAACAATTTGTTCAATTAAATTTAATAAACTAATAAAGTAGCTTATGATAAAAATTATAATGATATATGAAAAATTTATATCAATTGAAAATAGATCAATTGTGTAAGCCGAACAGCTGATTAATATAAGCACTCCCGCTAAATACAAGAAATTCTTCTTAGTTCGATCCCGATAAAGTAAAAGAATTAATACAATAATCCAAGAAGTAATGATAAATAGACTACCTTGCACACGAAAACCTCCTAATAGTACTAGTATGAACAATTCATATTTCAAAAATAATCAAATAGAAAAGAAAGTGTATAAGAAGTTGCATTTAAAACGAATCTATAAATGAGATTTTTATGGAGGTGAATCGAGTGGGAAAAGATCGTCAAGAAAAGAAACTTAAACAATCTAGAAGAGTTGAATCTGATCGAGATCAAAGCATTCATAACAAAGGTGCTACGCGTTTAGACACACCTGAAGAAGCAAGAGCAGAAAATCAACATAACTAAAGTACTCTAAATAAAAATCCTTCAGCAGATGGCTGAAGGATTTTTTATTATTTTTTAAATTTATTTAATTTATCACCAAGTAGTTCGCTTAATTGGAAACCACTTTCACTTGGCTGTACGTATTTAGCAATATCTTCTTGAAGTTCAGCTTCACCAGCTTCTTTAATGCTTAATGATAAGCGTTTTTCAGTAGGATTAATATCTAAAACTTTAACTTTTACTTCTTGACCAACTGTTAGGACTTCGTTTGGATTTTTAATATGTTTATCAGCAATTTGAGAAACATGAACTAATCCTTCAATTCCATTTTGAACTTCTACAAATGCACCAAAGTTTGTAAGACGTTTTACAGTCCCTTCAACTACAGCCTCTGCTTTAATGCTTGGATTTAATTGATCCCATGGTCCTGGCTGAATTGCTTTCATTGATAAAGCAATACGGTTAGTATCTGTGTCAATTGAAAGAACTTGAACTTTTACAGTATCTCCTACAGCTACAATCTCTTCAGGCTTTGTAACTCGTTTATGAGACA
This sequence comes from Bacillus sp. AFS077874, assembly GCF_002566505.1. NCBI lineage: Bacteria > Bacillati > Bacillota > Bacilli > Caryophanales > Bacillaceae > Bacillus > Bacillus sp. AFS077874. The sequence goes on along the minus strand of NZ_NUYF01000024.1, from coordinate 2,995 downwards.
TTTGAGATACGTGGACTAATCCATCAACTCCACCAATATTTACAAACGCTCCGAAATTTGTTATTCTTTCTACTTTACCTTCAACAATTTGCCCAACCTTAATAGAAGAGTATGCTTGACGGCGATTTTCAACTTCATTTAATTGCTCAACAGCTTTATGAGATAGGATTACTCGATTTTTTTCGCGGTCTAGTTCTTCAATCACTACTTCAAGCGATTGACCAACATAGCTTCCTAAATCTTCAACGAATTTTTTTGAAACAAGTGAAGCCGGAATAAATCCACGAACGCCTACGTCTGCAATTAGTCCACCATTTACTTGCTCTGTAACGATCACTTCAAAAACTTCTTTTCTAGCTAATTTTCCTTCTAATTGTTCCCAAGCTTTAACTGAATCTACGGCACGTTTAGAAAAAACAACTGAATCTTCCTCAACTTTAATAACCTTTAATTCAATTTCTTGTCCAACAGTTAGCGCGTCACTTACATTTTCAATATGTACGTTTGAAATTTCTTTTATTGGAAGAATACCATCTGTTTTTCCACCGAAACCTACGATTGCTTGCTTATCTTCAATTTGTTCTACTACACATGAGATAATTTCCCCAACTTCTGGCATTACTTTTTCAACCATGTCATATTCCTCCTTATGTTTTAAAAATGGATAGACCAATTATGTATTATCCTCTTTTACCTTCTAATAAATAAGCAGAAAAGTCAAGAAATCTGATGACTAATTCTTCTAAATATTTTTTATTTTACCTTCAACAATCGTTAATATTTCATTTACAACATCATCAATGTTTTTAGAAGTAGTATCTAATGAGATTGCATCATCAGCTTTTTTCAATGGTGAAACTTCTCTTTCCGAGTCAATTCGGTCTCTTGTTGCTATTTCTATTTTCAATTGCTCAAAGTCACTTTCAAAACCGTTTTTGACATTTTCGATATGTCTTCTTTGAGCTCGTTCATCAACAGAAGCAATCATAAAGATCTTAACTTCTGCATCAATTAATACATGAGTCCCAATATCTCTACCATCCATTACAACCCCACCATTTACGGCATATTCACGTTGTAAATCCACCATTTTTTCACGAACTAAACTATGTTTTGCAACAAATGATACGTTTCTAGTTACTTCTGGTGTTCTTATTGGCTCTGAAACATCAACATCATCAATGAAAACTTTTTGAGTTCCTTCTTCTGGGATTAACTTAATCGTTATATTTGAAAGTAAGTTACTTAATTCCATCTCATTATTTACATCAATATTGTTTTTGATTGCTTTAAAGGTTAGAGCACGGTACATTGCACCAGTGTCGATATATACATATCCTAATTTTTTTGCAACAATTTTTGCAACTGTACTTTTACCAGCAGCTGCAGGTCCATCTATCGCTATACTAATTTTTTTACTCATAAGTCCTCCTACATAAAAAAAGTGCTACTTTAATAGCAACCTTTAATCTTATCATGTCCTAAAAAAATAAAAACAAATAAAAATAAAGCAGGCTAGCCTGCTTTATTTTATATTACCATATGATTCCGACGAATTCATCTATTTACCAATATGATTATATACTTCTCTCGTTACGTCCTTAGCTTTTTGCGTAACGCCTTCATATAATTCAATTTTCGTTAAATAGACCGAAAGACTAGGGAATGATAAGACATATTGACTTATGACTAAACAAAATAATTGAATAATAATTAATTTAAATAGTATTCGTTCGATTCTTTTCATTTAAGATCATACCTTTTTTTATTACCAGTATGATTAGATTCAATTAATTTTATACAAAATTTTGAATTTAATTTTTAATTCATCTAACTTTTAACAGTATTAAACCTAGTAAAAAACGTGCTATGCACGTTTTTCAAAAATGTATAAACAAGTAAGATTATTTAGAGAATCCTTCAAGAATATCATTCACTTCGGATGCTAACATAACAGTTAATTTAATTCTTGCCTTTTTACTATCATAATCTTTACCTAAAATTACACCTTTATTAACTAAATCATAGGCACTTCCGTAATAATCATAAGTCGGATATACTTCGCCTTCTTCAGAACTTGTTGTGATGATTACTTTAATGCCATCTTTTACAGCTTTTTCGATTTCTTCAGTCATATGTGGAGATACTTGTCCTCTTCCAACACCTTCAAGGACAATACCTTTAGCGCCATTTTCAACAGCTGCTTTAATTAAATATCCTTTTGCTTCAATATAACATTTAATTATATCTACTTGAGGTAACTCACTTGTAATTTTGTATTTATCCTTTAATACCGGTTTTTGATAGATATGTACTTTATCGTTATCGATAATACCTAGGTATCCGAAGCCAAATACGTTAAACCCTTGAATATTAGATGCATGTTCTTTTTTTACATATCTTGCAGTAAAAATACGTTCATTAAAGACAACAACTGTACCTACGTTTCGAGTAGATTCGTCAGATGCAGTATAGATTGCATGTCTTAAATTGATAAAAGCATCGGTACCTAATTCACCTGGTGATCTTTGAGAACCAGTAATAACAACTGGACGATCATCGTCAATTGTTAAATCTAAAAAATAAGCCGTTTCTTCTAACGTATCAGTTCCATGGGTAACGACAACCCCATCAATTGTTTCATCTTGATAATATTCTTCGATTTTATTCTTTAACAACATCCAATGTTCGAAGCCTATGTGCATACTTGGAACTTGGAAAAAAGAATCAACAATAACATTTATATCTTTTGGTAAATTAAGCATTTCTGCAATTTCTTGACCTGACAATGCCCCAGAATCTAATTTACCTGATTCTGCATTTGGTTTACTAGCAATCGTTCCACCCGTTGTTATTAATACTACTTTTTTCATTTTAGCACCTCATTTCACAAGAAATTATAACATTTTAAAATTCTTTAAGTAAACAGAAAACGGCTTGAAAATCTTTAATAAAAAAAACGTAACATAGCTACGTTCACGTTGTTGAAAAACAA
>NZ_NUYF01000023.1:0-277 GCF_002566505.1 Bacillus sp. AFS077874 | reverse complement strand
TCTAGTTTTCAAGGTACAAAATAAAAAAAATGGTGGAGCCTAGCGGGATCGAACCGCTGACCTCCTGCGTGCAAGGCAGGCGCTCTCCCAGCTGAGCTAAGGCCCCATTATTATATTAAAAAGATATGGTGGGCCTAAATGGACTCGAACCATCGACCTCACGCTTATCAGGCGTGCGCTCTAACCAGCTGAGCTATAGGCCCATATCTATAATAGAAGGATAATCCTTCAAAACTAAACAAAACAATGAAGAAACATTTCATACATGAACCATCGG
>NZ_NUYF01000022.1:0-65437 GCF_002566505.1 Bacillus sp. AFS077874 | reverse complement strand
GTAGACAAATTACAAAAACTTGAGTTTCAGACTGATTGCAAGCGTTTGTCTTTCGAGGCGCGAATCCTGGTGAGGAGCGGAGTTACCTTAGACGGTAATGAGCACCGCTCAACAGGCGAAGCAACGAAGAAAGCGAGCGTTTGGTGGGCAGCCTAAAGAGACATTTTCAACTACAATGTTGTGAATGTCTCTTTTTTTCGTTTCTATTTTTTAGTTGCTTTCTATCATATTTCTTCAATAAAAATAATATATTTGAACAACATGTACATTTACTAACTATGGGAGACGGGAAGAAAAAGGGAGAGTGAAAAAGTGTTACATATTGTGGTTTGTATAAAACAAGTGCCTGATACGAAGATCATTAAGATGAATCCTAAAACGAATACGATGGACCGAGCAAGTGCTCCAGCAATATTAAATCCGTATGATGCTCATGCTGTTGAGGAAGCTGTTCGAATTAAGAATAAATATGGTGGAACAGTTTCGGTTATTACCATGGGGCCACCACCTGCTGTAAAAGCTATCAGAAAATGTATAGAAATCGGTGCAGATGAAGGGTATATGATTTCAGACCGTGCATTTGCTGGGGCAGATACTTTAGCGACAAGTTATGCTTTGACAAAGGCGATTGAGAAAATAGGACAAATTCAAGCGATTGATTTAATCATTTGTGGAAAGATGACAATTGACGGTGATACTGGACAAGTTGGACCAGGTATTGCACGTCGTTTAGATATACCCCCGTTAACATCAGTTAAGAAGGTTCAAGAAATTAATAAAGATGAAGGTTATGCAATTGTTCATCGAAAAATAGAAGATGGCCATGAAGTGATTAAAACGAGTTTACCTTGTTTATTTGCAGTTGAGAAGGAAATCAATGAAGTTCCTTATTCATCACTTACAAATATGATAAAGGCTGCAAGGTATAACCCGACCATCTGGGCCGTGAAGGATTTAGAAGATATTGATATTAAACAATTAGGTCTAAAAGGTTCACCAACAATTGTATCGAAAGTATGGGCTCCACCGAAGGCTAAAGGTGGAACGGTTTTTGAAGGAACTTCACTAGAAAAAGTAAATGAACTGATGAAGATTTTAAATGAGAAGAAAGAGTTATTTGAAGTGAAAGGAGGGGTATAAATGGATTTCTCAGAGTACAAAGGTATTTGGGTGTTTATTGAAGAAAACGATAAAGTCATAGCACCTGTGTCACTTGAATTGCTTGGTGCTGGTAAAGAATTAGCAGAAAAACGTGGTTGTGAATTAGCAGGATTATTAATTGGTGAAAATGTGAAATCATTAGCCCCTACGTTATTTGAATACGGTGCTGACATCGTTTATGTATATGATGATCCAATTTTTAAAGATTATCGTACTGAGTCCTATATGAAAGCAGTACTTGAATGTTGTAACAAATATAAGCCTGAAATCTTATTGTATGGTGCAACTTCTAAAGGGAAGGATTTAGCAAGTGCAGTTGCAACTGACTTACCTACAGGTTTAACAGCTGATACAACTGTATTAGATGTTGAAGAAGATACAGGACTATTATTAGCTAGTCGTCCTGCATTTGGTGGAAATATAATGGCAACTATTCTTTGTAAGAAATATAGACCTCAAATGGCTACAGTTCGTCCGAAGGTAATGAAAGCGCTCGCTCCGATTCCCGGTGCTGAGGGTGTTGTAATCGAAGAGGAAATTGATTTAAAAGAAGAAGATATTCGTACAAAAGTATTAGAGATTGTACGTGCAACAACTAAGAAAGTTCGCATTGACGAAGCAGATATTATCGTCGCTGGTGGTAAAGGATTAGGTAGTAAAGACGGATTTCAGTTGATTCATATGTTTGCAGAATCGATTGGAGCGGCTGTTGGAGCAAGTCGTGATGTAGTTGAAGCTGGCTGGGTTGAACATCATCATCAAGTTGGTCAGACTGGCTTAACGGTTACACCAAAAATTTATTTTGCAATTGGGATATCTGGCGCAATACAACATATTGTTGGGATGCAAAATTCAGGTCTCATTATTGCAATCAATAAAGATCCGAATGCGGCAATTTTTCAATCTTGTCATTACGGCATCGTAGGAGACGCATTTGAAATTGTACCAATGCTGATTAACCAATTCCAAGAAAGTTTTTCTTTAAAGGAGGAAAATCACGATCATGCCGGAAAAATTTGATGTAATTGTCGTTGGAGCAGGCCCAGCAGGAATTTCATGTGCATACGAACTCGCAAAAAATGGTGTTAATGTTGTCCTTATTGAAAGAGGAGAATATCCTGGTTCAAAAAATGTTATGGGTGGCGTATTGTATCGTAAAATGATGGAGGACGTTATACCTGAATTTTGGAAGGATGCACCAATTGAACGTGTGATTGTAGAGCAACGAGTTATGATGCTTGATAAACAATCAGCTACAACCTTTGGATATAAAGGTCTTGAATTTGCTGAAGAACCTTATAATAATTTTACGGTTCTTCGCTCAAAGTTTGATCAATGGTTTGCTCAAAAAGCAGTAGAACAAGGTGCATTATTAATCAATGAAACTGTTGTTCTCGAGTGTATTGTTGAAAACGATATGGTAGTTGGGGTAAGAACGGATCGACCAGATGGTGATTTATATGCCGATGTGGTAGTACTTGCTGATGGCGTAAATTCACTTTTAGGAAAATCTTTAGGTTTCCATAAAGAATGGCGACCAGATGAAGTTGCTTTAGCTACAATGGAAATTTTAAAGCTAGATAGTAAAATAATTCAAGATCGATTCGGTCTTGAAGGTAACCAAGGTGTAGCAATCGAGCTATTTGGAGATGCGACAAAAGGCATAGTTGGCACAGGATTTTTATATACAAATAAAGATTCTCTTAGTATTGGGGTCGGTACATTATTATCAGGAATGATTGAAAACAAATTGAAACCTTATGATTTACTAGAATACGTTAAGAATCATCCGATGATTAGACCGTATATTCAAGGAAGCGAACCACAAGAATACCTTGCTCATTTAATTCCAGAAGGTGGGTACAAATCAATTCCTAAATTGGTAGGAAACGGAGTATTAGTAATTGGTGATGCAGCACAATTAGTAAACGCAATTCACCGTGAAGGATCAAATATGGCAATGACATCTGGAAGATTAGCAGCAGAGACCATTATCGAAGCAAAAGCGATTGATAACTACTCTGATGTTGCTTTAAAACCGTACGCTGATAAATTACTAAATAGCTTCGTAGGACAGGATTTGAAAAAATATAAAGATGCAACACATCATTTTGAAAAATTCCCTCAATATTTCGAGCAATATATTCCACTATTAAATAAATCTGCCAGCCAAATGTTTACAGTAGATGGTAAATCTAAATGGGAAAAACAAAAGAATATTATGAGTAATATAGGAGGAGCAAAGGCTAAACTTAAGCTTGCGAAAGATGTATACAAAGCATGGAAGGTGATGAAATAAATGAGTGAGACAAAAAAAGAAAGTACAATCGAAGAAAAGCAGTATCTCGTTCGTTTTAATGCTGATACAAAATCGCACTTAACTGTACTAGATTCCGATATTTGTATGACAAAATGTCCTGATAAAATCTGTACGATATTTTGTCCAGCTGAAGTTTATAAATGGGAAAATATTCGAATGCATGTTGGATACGAGGGGTGTCATGAATGTGGAAGCTGTAGAATAGGCTGTCCTCATCAAAATATTAAATGGGAATATCCGAAAGGTGGGCACGGAATTATATTTAGATTGGGGTGATGGGAATGTTCTCGATAGGCAACTATGTTATGTTTAGCTTAGATGGTGCTGTGGGAACGGTTATGGAAACTAAAGATAATCATTGCTTAGTAGCTTGGGAGGATCGTGTTTGTAGTTGGGCAAGTTTCGATCTACTAAGGAAAATTAGTTGCGCAGAATTAATTCAACTCTTCACTCCAAAATAATTCACCTTTTTTAAAAGAATCGATATAAAAATGGGGGCTATATGAGAGGTAAAACAACCTTCCATATAGCCCCCAATTACATATTAAAGCACGTCAAAAGCTATATACTTCTACATCAACCCGTATACCATAAAAACAATTCTATATGTTCCTTTTTCTATTTTTACTTTTTTCGGTTCTTGGATAGGTGCTTTATCAGATTTCGTTTTACATCCTACTCTATTCTTACAGGATTTAATTAGGTTCTCACTGTTTTTAGGTTTAGATATTTTTGTTTTTTCTTTTTGAACAGTATCTAGTTTAGAGTGTTCAGTTTTATAAATTACTTTGGTTGGCTTAATACTTTTGTCTTTTTCTGTTGCTTCTTTATGTTCTACTTCATTTGAAGGATCTGCAATAGAGGTAAAAATAAATAAAAAAAATAAGGCTCCAGCAATAATAAAATTCTTTAAAGATTTTCCGTTCATTTTAAAGAAAGAGATAATCCCCTTAATAATAAAGAATAGGATTCCTATAAGACATAAAAATTCAATAAAAGTGTACAATAGTCAGCCTCCCTATATTTTTCCACATAATAACTATTCGTTATAGAGGACTAATTTCCCTTTTTAAAGTTAATTGGAGTGTTACTAAAGTATAGGGAAATTCCATCGGATGAAATAGTGGGTGCTATTTTCCTATATATAGCCAATTCTTTTTTTAGTGCTTTAGTTGTTATTGTATGGGAGTTAAAAAATGGAGGGGGATATACAATGCAGAACCTATATGGCATCCATTATATGATCTTATCTTCAAGACATTCGTACAGTTCGTCCACTCTAACATTTAATAGGAAGATTTCTATTAATATAAAAGAAAATTTTCCTTATCACATGTCCACTTAAATGAAAAAGTTCCCCCAATTTGTATCTAAGTTATTTAATTTAGAATACATTTTTACATAAACCTAGGGGACACTAAAGGTAATAATGCCAGCATTTCAAAATTATATACTTTCAAATGCTAATTAATTGATATAGTCTCTAAAAACTATATCTTTTTTATTTTGAAGTCGAAACAGACATTAAGGTTAAAAGAATTAGAATTTACCAAAACTATACAATTCCAACGTAATAATAAAAAAAATCAAAGCTATAATTAAATTCATTCAATAAAATAAGAATAATATCATTGACTAAATAATAGATTGAATTTATATTTAATTTTAAATATTCAAACAACTAGGGGTGTTTAGATGGGAAATGCATTAGTGTTTCAGTCAGATTTTGGATTACTAGATGGAGCAGTTAGCGCTATGTATGGTGTTTCTTGTAGTGTAAATCAAGATATAAAGATTTACGACTTGACCCATGATATACCTCAATACAATATTTGGGAAGCTTCTTACCGACTTGTACAAACAATGAATTACTGGCCAGTTGGAACAGTATTTGTTTCAGTTGTAGACCCAGGTGTAGGATCGGATCGTAGAAGTATAGTGGCTCGCACAAATACGAATCACTTCATTATAACACCTGATAACGGAACATTAACACATGTTGGCAAAATATATGGAATCAACCAATTAAGAGTCATTGACGAAGAAATTAATAGACTACCAAATTCAAGTGAATCCTATACTTTTCATGGGAGAGATATTTTTGCTTTTACAGGTGCAAGATTAGCTTCTGGAATAATCGATTTCGAAAATATTGGTCCAGAAGTAGATTCAGATTCATACATAAAATTACCAATTAAAGAATGTCATAGTGAAAACAATTCGATAACAGGAACAATTGATATACTTGATGTTCGCTATGGTAGTATTTGGACGAATATTGGTCGATCAGATTTTCTCAAACAAGGCGTTTCTCATGGGGACTTTGCCGAAGTAGTAATTACTCACCAAGGAAGAAAAGTATACAAAGAAGCCGTAAAATATGGAAAATCATTTGCTGATGTAGCCATTGGAGAACCAATCTTATATGCAAACAGTCTAGATCAAATGGCAGTTGCTGTAAATCAAGGATCGTTTACTGATGAATACGGAATTGATACAGGTATAGAATGGGAAATAACACTTAAAAGTAAGTAGGGAAATATCTTTCCTTATTCCCAAATTTCAGTAATTTTTCAATATAATTTTAACTCGGAAGTTTACTTATTTTTAAGTAGGCTTCCTTTTTTTTAGTGGATTTTAATCGGGAAGTTAGAAATTTCGAATTAAAACTAATAAAAATAAGTGAATTACTTCACAAAATATTCATTTTTGACTCTATTAAATTCCTTATATTTAGGGGATTTGTAATATTAAAAGTAAAATTTTAGTGAACACTTTCACAAGTTATTCACAGACAATTCTATTTTCCTTTACTATAATTGGCTGTAACTTCTAGATAGATGTTTAGTCCTTTTTTGAAAGCATCTTTATATGAAGAATTTTTTGTAAGGGGTTTTGATTGAATGAAAGTTTCTAAGATTGTAGCGATTGGAGTAGTAAGTTTTTCAACACTTGTAGGAGCGGCAAATACATCATTTGCAGCTGTTACGTCTCAAGCAAATTCAAAAGCAGTTATTAATTTTACAGAAGGTTCTGGTCCAGTAACACCTGTAGATCCAACTGATCCATCAACTCCGTTAGAGCCAATTGGTCCTACTGATCCAACAGATCCTCCTACTGGTGAGACAGGTGCTTTAACTTTAGACTTTGTTTCTTCAGTTCAATTTGGTTCGAATGAAGTTTCAACTAGTGATAAAGTTTATTCTTCTACATCTAAAAAGCCTTTTATCCAAGTTTCTGACCGCCGAGGTACTGGTGCAGGGTGGAAAGTGACAGCGAAAGCTAGTAAGTTTACAGACGGTATAAAAGAATCACTACCCGGAGCGGTTCTTACTTTTAAAAATGGTTCAGTTGTAACACCAGGTAGTGGAACTGGCCCAACGCCTGCTCAAACGATTACTCTAAATACAGATGGATTAACTGAATCTTCAGTTGTTACTGCTGAACCTGGTACGGGACTTGGTACTTGGTTAACAAGATGGTTAGGTCCAAATCCTGATGTTAATGATGGTGCAGTAAATAATAATGTTACATTAAAAATTCCTGGTGGTTCAGCAACAGTAGGTAATCATGAAGCAATTGTTACTTGGACACTAGTCGATGCTCCAGGTGTATAATTGAATCTACATAAAAAAGCTTAATCAATATTTATTCGCCTGATAGGTAATTTCTGTTAGGCTTTTTATATTTTTCTAATTAAAAATTCTGTATAATTTAATCTGTCGTTAAGGACATCTTAGAAACTAAAGGTGGAGATTTTATTGGAATCGTATTCTAAATTAGCAAGTAGATCAAGTAGGTTATTAGCAATATTGGTTGATGGATTTATAAGTTTTCTTTTTATTTTTGTCATATCGATTATTACTGGAATGACAAAGTTTTCAACATTTTTTAATCCTAATAGAGTAGACGAATTTGATATTGGATCCTCTCTACTATCCATTATTAGTGTCATTATATTTTTTATTTTGATCCCTACATTTGTTTGGAAAGGGCAAACAATAGGAAAGCGTTGGTTAAATATTGCAATCGTTAAGAACGATGATCAAGAAGTAAATTTAAAGACGATGATTATAAGAGAAATTTTTTTCCTTTTTGGATACATAAAAATACCATATTTATCATTAGTTGTAGGTTTTGTTGCATTTGTTGATCCGTTTTTCATTTTTTCTTCTGAACGAAGAACTCTACATGATTTAATTGCAAAAACAAAAGTAATTGATGTTTAAAATAAAAAGAAAGCTCATGGAGCTTTCTTTTTATTTTAAAATTTTCATTTGGCTTATATGAGCACGTGTTTCTTCAGTACCTAATTCATAAATCAACGCATAGGCTTGTTTTAAAAAATAGTCATATCCATCATTGTTTTCTTGGCTCCAATTTGTGATTGGAATGATGAAAGCAGTTTGAATACCTGCTGCTTCATCATAGCTGTCAATCTGATGGAAAATTCTTTCGAGTCTATGTTTTTCATCGATCGTAGCATCGATTTCTAGCTCATAAGGTGCGTCCCCTTGGTTTGGAACAATTGTTTTTGCTTGAACGGATACATAATATCTCCTTTTTTCCATATAGATCTCCCTTTTACGTATTTTTGGTTATCCTTTTTATTATCCTCACCGACCAGTGCTTTATTCAAAATTAATAATAAGCTTGAGTAGAACATAAAAAGGAATTTCATAAATAATATTGAAATATAAATTTGATATTAAGATAATTTATGTATAGATGAGGGGGGAATTTATGAAGGGACTATATCGAGACTTTTTTCTTCATTTCGATATTATTGTAATGGGAGTACTTTTTTTAGTTGGAATTATTTATAGTGTAGGATTACATTTATCATGGCTTACTGTCTTAATTTTCATTATAGGATTAATCTTTTTTATGTTTAGTGAGTATGTAACTCATCGTTTCATTTTTCATTTAAAAGCACCAAAAAATAAACTATTACTTAAATTTATGAAAAGAATTCATTATGATCATCATACGTATCCAGATGATTTGAAATTATTATTTTTACCGATATGGTATAGCATTCCGAATTTAGGCTCACTTTGTATCATATATTTTTTGATATCGAAAGATCTAATTCAAGCGATCGCATTTGGTTCTGGCTTAGTTTTTATGTTACTAGTGTACGAATGGAAGCATTATGTAGCTCATAGGCCAATTAAACCATTAACGAAAGTAGGGCGACAGATTAAGAAGCTACATATCCTGCATCATTTTAAAAATGAAAACTTTTGGTATGGCGTATCGACACCTATTTTTGATGGGATTTTTGGTACATTGAAGGATGAGAAGGAAGTAGTTACAAGTAATACTGCGAAAGCCTTAGAAGAAAGAATGTAAAATGCAAGTAAAAGAGATATTTTGGAGGAATAATGATTTACTTATTATCTTTTTTAATTGGTGGGTGCTACGGTATTATTACCGGTTGTACGTTTTATATCATTAAAATGATCAAAGAAAATGCCTAGTGTTTACGCTAGGTATTTTTGTAGGTTTAAAGCTCCTTTTTTTATGAAAACAGTCCATTTTATAAACTTTTTCTAATAAATTAATATTTTATTAAAATTGAAAAAAGGGTAAATATTTGATTGTTGTGCTTACTATACTGTGAATGAGGGGGGATGATTGTGTCATTGAATCGAACTCATTTAGAAAATGTTTTTAGACAGATAAGAAGAGAGAAATTCGAATGGCTAAACTAAATTACAAAAAAATTATGCTTTTAGGATTTGGATTTTTTGCAATCAGTCTTACTTGGTCAGTCTATAATGCTTTTATGCCAAAGCTTTTAAGCGATTATTTAAAGTCATCTGCTTTAATCGGATTTATTATGACGTTTGATAATTATTTTGCATTATTTTTACAACCTGCCGTTGGAATGTATAGTGATCGTTTAGATACACGATTTGGAAGAAGAATGCCATTTTTAATAGTCGGTATGCCACTTGCAGCATTATTTACCTTTTTAATTCCAGTGCATAAAACACTTTTTATGTTGATCTTTTTTATTGTGTTTATGAATTTAAGTATGAGTATTTTCCGTTCTCCAGTAATAGCACTTATGCCTGATTTAACAAGAGTTGAACAAAGAAGCAAGGCGAACAGTGTCATTAATTTTATGGGTGGAATTGGTGCTTTAATTGCATTCTTTATTGGTTCAATATTGTGGGATTCAAATAAAGGATTTCCTTTTTACTTGGCTGGATTTTTAATGTTATTTAGCTTTCTAATTCTTTTTTTCTTTATTAGAGAAAAAAGAGATGTTCTAAATTATGAGCAGGCTGAAGAAAAGGTAAAGTTAAGAGAAGGTTTTCGTTCAGCTATTCAGAATAAAAGTGCATTATTTCTATTATTAGCAATTCTGAGTTGGTTCACGGGATTTAATGGAATTGAAACCTTTTTTACACGTTATGGGGAAGTTTATTTAGGAGTAAAAGTTAGTGCAGCAGCGTTTTCATTTGCTTTCATATCACTAGCATTTTTAATTTTTGCCATTCCTGCCGGGTTTATTGGAACAAAAATTGGTAAGAAACGCAGCATATTAATTGGTATATTTGGAATTATCATAGGATTTATTATTTTATTTTTCTTAAAAGATTTATTTTTCATTCGATTAGTCTTTTTGATTATGGGATGTTTATGGGCATTAGTAAATATTAATTCTTATCCTTTCTTAGCCGAGATGGCACCGATTGGTTTTATTGGAACATATACAGGTTTATATTATTTATTTTCATCGATTGCCAATATTATATCACCACCATTATTAGGTGCAATTATGGATTTAATTGGATTCAAGTTTATGTTCTTGTATGGTTGCTTCTTTATTACAATTTCATTTTTCATGATGCTTAAAGTAAAAGATAATCATAAAACAGTCGAAAAAAATTCAAATGCATCTATATAAAATTGATGCTTTGAATTTTTTTGGCTGAGTTTTTAAATTTTAAGCTTAGGTTTCACATAATTAAAATTAAAAAACAAATAATAATAAATGCTGATATTTCAGTGTCTATTAAAAGAGAAATTTTGAAATAAACATAAGTTAGGAGCACTACAAAATGACAACTAATATCAATAAATTGATTGATCATACAGTTTTAAAACCTGAAACAACTAAATCTCAAATTGAAAAATTATGTCAAGAAGCAAAAGAACATAATTTTGCATCAGTTTGTGTGAATCCAACTTGGGTGAGTCATTGTGCAAGTTTGTTAAAAGGCTCTGAAGTATTAGTTTGTACTGTAATTGGATTTCCTTTAGGTGCGAATACAAAAGAAACGAAAGAGTTTGAAACGAAGAATGCCATTGAAAATGGTGCAGGGGAAGTCGATATGGTAATCAATATCGGAGCTTTAAAGGATAAGGACTATGACACTGTTGAACAAGATATAGCAGCGGTTGTTAATGTAGCAAAAGGTAAAGCATTAGTAAAAGTAATTATTGAAACAAGTCTTTTAACGAATGAAGAAAAAGAAATGGCTTCAAAGCTTTCTGTAAAAGCTGGAGCAGATTTCGTTAAAACATCCACAGGATTTTCAACTGGTGGTGCAACTGTTGAGGATGTAGCACTAATGAGAAAAACAGTTGGACCTGATATTGGAGTTAAAGCTTCTGGCGGAGTACGTGATATAGCAAGTGTAAATGAAATGGTTAAAGCCGGAGCAACTCGAATTGGTACAAGTAATGGAATCACGATTGTCCAAGGAAACGTAGCAACAGAAGGCTATTGATTCCTTTTAATGGCAAAGGCTGTTAAGTTTCAAACTTGACATTTACCTGTTGACCTATCAATAGTTTATGTATTATAATCGTAAAAGACATGTGGAAAAGTGTTCTTTTTTGCAGTGTTTTATTGATTGGTAGCTTGGAGGGAGGGAAAAGTAAGATGTCTAAAACAGTCGTTCGTAAAAACGAATCTTTAGAAGATGCTCTTCGTCGTTTTAAACGTTCAGTTTCTAAAACTGGTACGCTACAAGAAGCAAGAAAACGCGAATTTTATGAAAAGCCAAGTGTAAAACGTAAGAAAAAATCAGAGGCAGCGAGAAAACGTAAATTCTAAGAGAGGGTGTTACTATGAGTCTTCTCGAACGTTTGAATTCAGATATGAAACAAGCGATGAAGGAAAAAAACAAAGACAAGTTAGCAGTTATTCGAATGGTGAAAGCGTCATTACAAAATGAAGTAATTAGCTTAGGGAATAATGTGACATTGTCAGCTGATCAAGAGTTAACAATTTTAACTCGTGAAGTGAAACAACGTAAAGACTCCCTCCTGGAATTCGAAAAAGCTGGTCGTCAAGACCTTGTGGATAAATTAAAGCAAGAGTTACTGATTCTAAAAGAATACTTGCCTCAACAATTATCTGAAGAGGAACTTCTTGAAATTGTACGTGTTACAATTTCAGAAGTCGGTGCTACATCAAAAGCTGACATGGGGAAAGTAATGAGTGCAGTTATGCCTAAAGTAAAAGGACAAGCTGATGGCTCTTCTGTGAATAAAGCTGTAGCAAGTCTGTTAAAATAAACGTCTATTTATAGACGTTTATTTTTTTGTTTTTTTAGTTACTGCAATTAAAATCTTCGGAAGTGCAAATAAAAATCACGAACTGCAATTAAAACCTTCGGAAGTGCAAATAAAATTTCCTAAACTGCAAATAAAAAAATCAAAACTGCAATTAACTCCTTCAAAATGATGCTTCAGTCCAATAAATTCAGTCTAGAGAAAACTCCAATCAAAAGAGTCAATGGAAAAAATTATTAATATTTTAGTCAATATTTATCTAATTGTGTGATTTATATCACATAAAGAAATGATGTTATTCGGTATGATGAATACAGATAAACAATGCATATGATTAACACCTACTGGTAAAGGAGAGATGAATAATGACACCGTTCGGGGACTTACACAATGATCTTGGGGGAATAGCATTTGCTTTAGGTTGGTTAATAATTGTCGTACCATTCGCATTTACATTAATCTATATTACGAAAGAGATGGCAATAGGTGACGAAGAACGATTACAAGATGAGATCGAGCAAGGGGTTCATGACTATGCTAGATCAATTAAAAAACCACTTATAACAGAAACAAATGATTCACCACAAATAGATACAACTATGGCTAAAAGGCCGTTACCAATTAGGTTGGTAGGTTTGATTGTGAGTGCACTCATCACCTATGTTACAGTCAAAGGGATTTATGGTGATGGGAATAGTGATATAACTTCAATTGGTCTTGTAGTCATGTGGAGTCTGTTCTTTCTCACACAAGGGGTTCTATGGTGGGTTGCTACTTCACAAGGAAAACAAGATGTTTATCAAGATGTTTCATTCCAAAGAAGAATGTAAAAACGTAAATAAATTTAAACCGAGAATAGTTATTAGTTCTCGGTTTTTTTCTTTGTCATAAAACTATAAGAGGGCTCTTGGGAAAGACATTCGACTCCTAAATAATTTGATTGATTTTCCGCACTACACAGACGCTAGTTCCTATAAAACCCAACTTCATCCCCATAAACTAAATCAATAAACCCACTTTTTGAAATCTAAATATTCATCTTAAATTTCCTTTACCATTTTCTTTTTATATCATACCTTCACAAAATTCATCATAAATATGATATGAAAGGGGGAGGAGTCTATCTTGAAAAGATTAGCCCATAATTTAAAAACCTGGATGTCAAGTAAGATGGACTTACCACCAGATGTACTATTGGAATTGCCACGTATTACAATGTTAGGTCAACTACATATTTATATTGAAAACCATAGAGGGTTACTTGTGTATTCGGATAATGAATTGCGTTTGTTAATGAAGCAGGGGCAGTTGTTGATTAAGGGAAAAGATTTTGTTTTGAAGACGATGTTGCCTGAGGAGATTTTGTTGGAAGGCGAAATTGAGCATGTGTATTTTATTAATGAATAGCATCTAGAACTTACACCATGATCAGTCTAATGAACATGGGGGATTTAGGATGAAAAACCAATGGACTTCAAATCTTACGGGGATGGTTCAAGTAAAAGTAATTGGGCTTGGACCAGAACGTTTTTTAAATGATTGTATGCGAAAGGGGATTCCACTTCGTGATGTAAAGAAAAGTGGAACAAATTCGATTACGTTTACAATTGAGTTGAAAGATTATAAACGAATCAAGAATATTCCTCGGAAAAAAGAGTATAAGGTTTATTTTATTGGCAGGAAGGGGCTGCCTTTTGAAGTTAGACGAGCATGGAAGTATTTTGGATTTGTTGTAGGGGTAGTTGGTTTTTTAGTTGTATTATTTTTACTTTCAAATATGGTTTGGCGAATTGATATAAAGGGTGCTTCACCTGAAGTGGAATATAAACTTCGGAAAGATTTAACTGCGATGGGTGTTAAGACAGGCGCATCTCAATTTACTTTACCTAGAATGCAAACAATCCAGAAAAAGCTACAAGATGATAATCCAACATTAACCTGGATCGGTGTACAATTAAATGGGACTACCTTTCATTTTGAAGTAGTAGAAAAGCATATTCCTAAGCCTGAGAAGGCGTTAAGTCCACGTCATATTATTGCAAGTGAAGAAGCTGTTATTTCAAGTATGTTTGTTGAAAAAGGGAAACCTCTTGTAGTAAAGAATGACTTTGTGAAAAAAGGTCAAATATTAGTATCTGGAATAATCGGAACGGAAGAACATCCTATTTTAGTCCCAGCAGTTGGCAAAATCATGGGGGAAGTTTGGAGAGAGGAAATTATTAGTGTTCCTTTAGATACTCCGTTTACGGTTCTTACAGGAGAGAGAAAAACTAGTTATTATATTGGAACTAAGGAAAATCAAATAAAATTTTGGGGTTTTGATAAGAATAAATATAAGTCTTTTGAAGATGAAAGTAGTTCGTATCAATTTAAATTTTTAAAATGGAAATTACCGATCTTTTTTAGTAAAAAAACAACTCTAGAAAGTGAAAAATATGTAAGAACATACTCTAAAGTGCAGGCTGCTCAACTTGGAAAACAAATTGGTAAGAAGGAATTAATGAAAAAGTTAAGTCCAGATGCCAAGATTTTACAAGAAAAAGTTTTGCACGAGTCAATAGACAATGGTAAAGTTAATTTAAGAATGTATTATAAAGTTTTAGAAGATATCACAAAAACGAAAACTATTGTTCAAGGGGACTGAGTAATGCCAGAACAACTACTAACGATTAATCAACAACTAGAGGATCCAAACGAAGCAATTGCCTTATTTGGTACAAACGATAAGCATCTAGAAATAATTGAAAATTTGCTTGATGTTAAGATTGTGTCACGTGGTCAATCTGTACAAGTTTCAGGTACGAATGAAGATGTGAAAACTGTTGAGCAAATCATTCAAGCTCTTTTAGAGGTTATTCGAAATGGAGTGAGTATTACATCGAGGGATGTTACGTACTCAATTCAGATGGCTAAAGAAGGAAGGCTGTCATCATTTGCTAGGTTGTATGACGAAGAAATTATTAAGAATTCAAAAGGAAAACCAATTCGAGTTAAAACTTTTGGACAAAGACATTATCTTCGTGCAATTCAATCAAATGATTTAGTATTTGGAATTGGACCTGCTGGTACAGGTAAAACATATCTTGCAGTTGTCATGGCTGTTCAAGCATTAAAAAATAATAAAGTAAGTAAAATTATTTTAACAAGACCTGCTGTGGAAGCTGGAGAAAGTTTAGGATTTTTACCAGGAGATTTAAAGGAAAAGGTTGACCCATATTTAAGACCATTATACGATGCTCTACATGATGTTTTAGGACAAGAGCATACTGTACGTTTAATTGAAAGAGGAACGATTGAAATTGCACCTTTAGCATACATGAGGGGACGTACTTTAGAAGATGCCTTTGTCATTTTGGATGAAGCTCAAAATACGACAATGGCTCAAATGAAGATGTTTTTGACCCGTTTAGGATTTGGCTCTAAAATGGTTATAACAGGTGACCCTTCACAAATTGATTTACCTAAAGGAGTAAAGTCTGGTTTAATATCAGCTCAAAATACACTTAAAGGTGTTGAGGGGATTGGTATGACAATCTTAGAACAAACTGACGTAGTTCGTCACCCACTAGTACAAAAGATTATTCAAGCTTATGATTTAGCAAAAGAATGATTCGTAGTGACCCTACATTGATAGGGTCATTTCGTATTTTTATGATGAGGTGCATTTCTAGAAAGGGGAAACAATGAATAGTTTGCAAGCTTTAATTCAGCGTTTTAAGAATCAAACTCTTGTCATATTACTATGTACTATTGCATTCAGCTTATTAAGTTTTCTTCTTTTAGTTAGTCATGTTAGACCGGTAAAATACGACATTCAGCTATTATCAATTGCTGATGATAATATTTATTCACCTATCACGATTGAGGACAAAGGAGCTACGGCTAAAAAACGACTTGAGGCTGAATCAAGAGTTGAGGATGTATATAAGTACGAGGAAAGTTATACACAAAAACGTATTGACATAGTAAATTCAATTTTTGATATTGTAACAGAAGTGAAAAATAAAAATGCCAATAGTGATAATCCTACAGGACAAGCATTAATTGATAAAGAAACAAGTGATGTTAAGAAAAAACTGCCTGACGATATTCGTAAAAGCTTAGAAGATAGTGTATTTAGTGCATTAATAAAATCGTCTGAAGAACAGCTAAATATTTCTAAAGCTTCGTTAAATACTGCGATTAATAATGTGATGTCTGAGGAAATTACAGCGAATCAAATCGAAGAATCTCGAGGAAAGTTAAGAACTGAATTATCATATGTAAGTATTAATCCTTCACTAAAAGATGCGATGATCGCTATAGGCGATTTTGCTATTGTTCCAAACTACTTTTATGATGTCGAAGCGACAAAAGAAAGAAGACGTCTAGAAAGTGAAAGTGTAGATAGTGTCTATATTTTACAAGGACAAGTCTTAGTTAAAGCCGGAGAGACAATTACAAAGGAAAAATATGATCAGTTAAAATTAGTTGGTTTAATAAAAAACAAACAATCGATTCAACCGTATATTGGATTAATTTTATTAATTGGAGTATTGGCGTACTTCGTATTGAAGCAAACGGCAAGTTTAAAAGAAAAAGGGAATATATACATCGTTACATACTATAGCATTGTAATTTTTACAATCTTAATTTTGAAAATTGTAAGCTTGTTTCAAAAAGTTGAGTTTTCTGGCCTTGTATATGTAGCTCCAGTTGCGATTGGGACTTTATTGATAAAGTTTTTATTAGGCAATCGATATTTAATGGTATCGTCGATTATTTTCTCTATTTGCGGTAGTTTAATGTTTAATGAAGATGTAAATGGCGCAATTAATTACTCGACTGGAATCTATATTTTATTTAGTTCGATCACCGTTTTATTTTTAAATGAGGTTAAAAATAAGCGTTCAATGATTCTCCATGCGGGATTTTTAATTTCGCTTGTTAATATTGCAACCCTGTTTTCTTTAATCTTAATTCGGAATGGTCAATATTCATCAGTAGAAATTGGGATTTATTTATTAATGGGACTTACTTCTGGAGTTTTATCAAGTGTTATTACGATGGGGATTTTACCTTTTGTAGAAGATTCGTTTGGAATGGTGTCCTCATTTAAACTTGTTGAGTTAGGTAGTCCAAATCATCCTTTATTAAGAAAAATATTATTAGAGGCTCCGGGTACATACCATCACAGTATAATGGTTGCAAATTTAGCTGAAGGTGCTTGTGAAGCAATCGGTGCAAATGGTTTGTTAGCTAGAGTAGGAGCTTATTATCATGATATTGGTAAAACGAATAATCCAGGATTCTTTATAGAAAATCAAATGGGTGGTCATAATCCTCATGATCGAATTAAACCAATTCAAAGTAAAGATATCATTTTAAGACATGTAAGTGATGGGGTAAAAATACTAAAAAAATATAATTTGCCAAAAGATATTATTGATATTGCAGCGGAGCATCATGGTACAACTTTATTAAAGTATTTTTATTATAAGGAAAAAGAGACGAATCCTGATGTTAAAGAAATTGATTTTAGATATCCAGGTCCAAAAGCTCATTCAAAGGAATCTGCTATTGTAGGAATTGCTGATAGTGTTGAAGCAGCAGTTCGTTCGTTAATGGACCCTGATATGGAAAAAATCGAGGTATTAGTTTCTTCCATTATGCATGATCGTTTGAATGATGGTCAGTTTGCAATGTGTGAATTAAATTTAAAAGAATTACATATTGTTGAGAAATCATTGTGTGAGACTTTAAAAGGAACTTTCCATTCGAGAATACAGTATCCAGATGAAAGATAAGGTGAGATAATGGTTGAACTAGAAATTGATTTTATAGATGAAACAAATGAAGTGACTAAAGAACAGCAATCTGATATAAAGGGTTTACTAGAGTGCGCACTTGAATATGAGGGTGTAACGGGTGAAGTTGAAATTGCGGTTTCATTTGTAGATGATGAAAGAATTCATGAAATTAATAAGGAGTATCGAGAGAAAGACCGTGCTACTGATGTTATTTCGTTTCCAATGGAAGAATTAGGGGAAGGTGAAATTGAAATCATTGGAGTGGACTTACCGCGTACTTTAGGTGATATTGTCATTTCGATTCCTACTACTAAGAGACAGGCTGAGGAGTATGGTCATTCGTTCCGCCGTGAATTAGGTTTTTTAGCAGTTCACGGATGTTTACATTTACTTGGTTATGATCATATGAATGAAGCCGATGAGAAAGTGATGTTTACAAAACAAAAGGAAATATTAGAAAGATATGGCCTTGAAAGACTCTAAAAAAAGAGCGCCATTACTTAAATCTTTTGGTTTTGCATTTAGTGGTATTTATAAAGTCATTAAGGATGAAAGAAATATAAAAATCCACTTATTTGCAGCATTTATTTCAATCGGCCTTGCGTTTTATTTACATATTAGTCGAATAGATTGGTTAATTCTTCTGCTTATTATTACAAGTGTCATTTCGCTAGAGTTAGTTAATTCCTCAATTGAAGCAGTTGTAGATTTAGCATCACCTAATAAACATCCTTTAGCAAAAAAAGCAAAGGATGTGGCAGCTGGGGCGGTGTTAGTCGCTGCAATCGTTTCAATCATTATAGGTGCTTTGCTATTTTTTCCGTATTTTACTATACTACGTTAATAAGACCCCACTTTCGTGTTCGGGCTTATAATAGGAGGCTACATAAATGGATAAACAACAACTTATAAATGAAGCGATAAAAGCTAGAGTAAACGCATATGTACCATATTCGAAATTCCAAGTTGGTGCAGCTTTACTAACAAAGGATGGTCGAGTTATTCATGGTTGTAATATAGAAAATGCATCATATGGTCTAACGAATTGTGCAGAGCGAACTGCATTATTCAAAGCATATTCAGATGGTATTACAGAGTTTTCAGCAGTAGCAGTTGTCGCTGATACCGAGGGACCTGTTGCTCCTTGTGGGGCATGCCGTCAAGTTTTATTTGAACTTAGTGGTCCAGATACAGTCGTATATTTATCAAACTTAAATGGAGTAATCCAAGAAACAACAGTAAAAGAATTATTGCCAGGAGCATTTACATCGGAGGATTTGAATGAATAAAGAAAGTTATAAATCAGGTTTTGTCTCAATTATAGGTAGACCAAATGTAGGGAAAAGTACATTCCTAAATCGAGTAATAGGTCAAAAAATAGCTATAATGAGTGATAAGCCTCAAACTACTCGTAATAAAATTCAAGGCGTTTTTACAGAAGATGATGCACAAATTGTCTTTATTGATACGCCAGGAATCCATAAGCCAAAACACAAGCTTGGTGATTTTATGGTAAAGGTAGCTCAAGATTCGATTAAGGATGTTGATGCTACGCTATTTATGGTAAATGCCAATGAAGGATTTGGTCGTGGAGATGAATTCATTATTGAGAAGCTGCAAGGAAGTCGTAGTCCAGTAATTTTAGTTATTAATAAAATTGATACAATTCATCCTGATCAATTATTTGATTTAATCAATAAATACAAAGATTTATTCCAATTTGCTGAAATTGTTCCGATCTCAGCATTACAAGGGAATAATGTCGATCGCTTATTAAAAGTTATTAAAACTTATTTACCAGAAGGTCCGCAATATTATCCTGCAAATCAAGTTACAGATCATCCTGAAAGATTTATCATTTCAGAATTAATAAGAGAAAAAGTATTGCATTTGACTAGAGAAGAGGTTCCACATTCAATTGCTGTTATTATTGAGCAAATTGAAAGAAGACCAGAAGGAAATGCAATATACGTAAATGCAACAATTGTCGTTGAAAGGTCTTCCCAAAAAGGAATCATTATCGGTAAGCAAGGTAGCATGTTAAAAGAGGTTGGCAAGCGTGCTCGTTTAGATATAGAAAACTTGCTTGATACAAAAGTATTCTTAGAGTTATGGGTTAAGGTTCAAAAAGATTGGCGTAATCGTATGTCTCAATTAAGAGATTTAGGTTTCCGCGAGGATGAATATTAAAAAGCAAAAATCAAGGGACTAGGGCTTAGCATCAGGGTCTAATAATATTACCATTTGTTCAAAAAAGCCCAACATATTTTTCTGGATTTTGCAAGCTTTTTATTTGTTATTTTAATAAATTTTATACACATGAAAATCGGGAGAGAAGGTCACATTATAAGTAAGCAGGGAAAGTAATTGGCTATAGGTAATGAGCAATGAGTTGTAGCTATTCTTGAAAGGTGGTTTCTCAATGTTGAATTTTACCTGGGATGTCTTTTCTAAAACTGGAAATGTTGAGACATATTTATTGTTTAAGCAGCTTGAACAGGAACATGTGGATCAGAAAAGTTACATTGATGAAGAAATAGCTGATATTGATTCCCTACATACTTAACCTTCATCCAATTGGATGGTGAGTTAATTGTTACAGCGTGTAGAAGGAATTGTATTACGGGCAAACGCTTATGGAGAATCAAATGTTATTATTACTCTCTTAACAAGAGAATTAGGTAAGATAGGAGTTGTGGCAAGAGGAGCAAAGAAGACGAATAGTCGACTTGCTTCTGTTACACAACTCTTTACATATGGGTCGTTTTTGATTCAAAAAGGATCCGGTTTAGGTACATTAAGTCAAGGAGAACTGATTGATTCATTTCGTGAGTTAAGAAGTGATTTAGTTGCAACTGCGTATGCTTCAATTGTTGTAGAGCTTACTGATAAAGCGGTTGAAGAGAAAAAAAATAATCCGTATTTATTTGAATTGGTCCTTCAATTACTACAGCACATGAATGAAGGTGCAGACGCTGAAGTTTTGACTTATTTATTTATGACAAAAATGATTCCTGTATTAGGATATCACCCATTTTTTGATCAATGTGTGAATTGTAGATGTAGTGCAAATGAAAATATATTTGTAGCCTTTTCTGTTAAAGAAGGTGGGTTTTTATGTCAGCGTTGTAAACATACTGATCCATATGCTTTTTCTGTTACTGAAAAGTCGGTTAAGTTAATGAGATTATTTTATCATTTTGATGTAAATCGACTTGGAAAAATTGAGGTTAGTGAAGCAACAAAGAAAAACTTACAACAAATTTTATTTTCATACTATGATGAATATAGTGGAATTTATTTAAAGTCACGCAAATTTTTAGAGCAATTAAAAAATATGGATAATTTTCTGAAAACAAATAAAAATTCAGAAACCTAAGGAAGGAAATAGGCTACCTATTTCCTTCTTTCTTTTTTAAATTGTAAAAATAGTATATAATATTTATTAGAGAGTATAACATATTGGATAGTTAGGGGTGAGGGAAATAGAACTGACAAAGCGACAAACTCAAATACTTGAAATTGTAAAAAATAATGGACCAATTACAGGTGAACATATAGCTGATCAGCTAGCACTTACAAGAGCTACGCTTCGCCCGGATTTAGCTATTCTTACAATGACTGGTTTTTTAGAGGCAAGACCACGAGTAGGATATTATTACACAGGAAGAACAAGCGGTGCACAAGTCATTGACAGAATTAAAAAATTGACTGTAAAGGAATTTCAGGCTATTCCTGTTGTAGTAGATCGAAGTTCATCAGTATATGATGCGATAGTTACAATGTTTCTTGAAGATGTAGGAACGTTATTTGTTGTTGATCAAAATTCGATATTAACAGGAGTACTCTCGAGAAAAGACTTACTCCGTGCAAGTATAGGAAATAAAGATTTGCATACATTACCCGTAGATATTATCATGACGAGGATGCCAAACATTACAATTTGCTTTAAAGATGATACAATTTATAATGTAGCTAAGAGTTTAATTGAAAAACAAATTGATGCTGTCCCTGTTGTTCGTGAAAGTGAGCATGGACTTGAGGTTATTGGTCGATTTACAAAAACAAATTTTACTCGTGCGATTGTAGACTTAATGAACAATGATATGTTTTAGTAAAGTTAAGAGGTGAACATATGGGCAATTCAATCGTTTATGTTGTATCAGATTCTGTTGGTGAAACAGCAGAGCATGTCGTAAAGGCGGCTATTAGTCAATTTCATCAAAAATTCGAGATTAGACGTGTACCATACGTTGAAGATAACGCAACATTAATTGAAATAGTTCAAGTAGCAAAAGAAAATAATGGTATTATTGTATTTACATTAGTAAAACCTGATATGAGAAAGAAATTATTAGAGGAATCGCAAAGTGCTGGTGTAATCGTATATGACTTAATCGGTCCATTAATCGATAAAATTTCAACGATTCATAAACTTGAACCTAGAAATGAACCTGGTGTTGTTCGTAAACTAGATGAAGATTATTTCCAACGTATAGAGGCAATTGAATTTGCTGTTAAATATGATGATGGAAGAGACCCAAGAGGTATTGAAAAAGCTGATATAGTCTTAATCGGTGTATCGAGAACATCAAAGACTCCTTTATCACAATATCTTGCTCATAAAGGATTTAAAGTTGCCAATGTGCCTTTAGTTCCAGAAGTTGATCCACCAGAACAACTATTTAATGTTCCGAAAGAAAAGTGCATAGGACTAATGATTTCTCCAGAAAAGTTAAACCATATTCGAAAAGAAAGATTAATTTCATTAGGACTTCACGATGGAGCTAGTTATGCTAATATTTCAAGAATTGAAGATGAACTAAAACATTTCAATAATGTTGTTAAACAAATTGGCTGTAAAGTGGTAGATGTTTCAAGTAAGGCAGTAGAAGAATCCGCTAATGTAATATTAAATTTCTATTACCAAAATAAGCAGATTAGATAATTTTTTTGAAATTAAAAATGATCGATCTTTTTAGACTGACACATTAGAGTAATCTAATGTGTTTTCATCTTTTTTAAATAGGGAATTAGTTAAATTAGGATTGTATGTAAAAGTTAAAATTCTTTAGTACTTATTGCTAGATTTCCTAATTAAAATAGATTATAATAAAAAATTGTATGAAATGAACTAATTAATAGGTTTAACTTTTTATACTTACGAATAAACTATGAATATGTGCTTCCTAGTTTATTGAAAGATGGAAATAAAACTACATAAATCGATACATGTTTTGAAGGAATTACAAAAGACGTGTAGAAATTAATCATAAGCGATAAATAAATGGGTTAATGAAAACCAGAACTAGCAGTTGGATGCAATGCTTATGAACTACTGTTTAGCACTTCTTTTTAGATAATTAATAATTCATATATGATTTAATAAAGTGAATTGACTTAAGTTTAAAATATATGGAAATATTTTTGTCGAATCATGAAGGAATACAGTGAGTTTTATCGAATAAAATAGTATATGGAGCTGTCAGTATGGGAAACAGAATTCCCGATGAACTTGTCGAGCAGGTTCGTCAGTCAGTTGACATAGTTGATGTAGTAAGTGAGTATGTTCCTCTGAAAAAACAAGGAAGAAATTATTTTGGACTTTGTCCTTTTCATGGAGAAAGCACACCATCTTTTTCTGTGTCTCCTGAAAAACAAATTTTTCATTGTTTTGGATGCGGTGCTGGAGGAAATGCGATTTCTTTCATTATGCAGCTTGAAGGACTTAACTTTCAAGAATCTGTCCATCAGCTTGCAAAAAAGACAAATATCACTTTACCTACAGATACGGTTGACACAGTCAAGAATCCACAAGCTACTGAGCAAGGCATTATGCTTGAAGCTCATGAGTTTGTCAAAAAGTACTATCATCATCTATTAGTTAACACAACAGAAGGTAAACAAGCATTAGAATACCTACTTAACAGAGGAATTTCTAGAGAGGAAATAAAGCATTTTGAGCTTGGGGTTGCTTTAGATTCTTGGGATGCTGTTACTAAGGTGTTAGAAAAACGTGGCTATCCAATGCCAATCATGGAGAAAGCTGGTCTAGTTGTTCGAAGTGAACGTGATGGTAATTACTATGATCGATTTCGAAATCGATTAATTTTTCCAATTCATAACCATCAAGGAAAAATTGTTGCATTCAGTGGAAGAATAATGGGTGAAGGGTCACCAAAATATTTAAATAGTCCTGAATCTTCAATTTTCCATAAAGGAAAATTATTATATCAATTTTACCAAGCAAAGAATGTCATACGAAAGCAAAATCGGGCAATCTTGATGGAAGGTTTTGCAGATGTCATTTCTGCGTTTAGAGCTGGTGTCCATGATGCAGTTGCAACCATGGGAACATCATTAACAGAGGATCAAGCGAAAGTCTTGAAAACATCTGTTGATCAAATTATTATTTGTTATGATTCAGATCAGGCTGGTATTAACGCAACTGAAAAAGCAGCTAAAGTTCTTCAAAAAGAAGGATTTACAATTAAAGTAGCACAAATGCCTGATGGCTTAGATCCTGATGAATATATAAGACAATTTGGTCCAGAAAAATTTAATACCTCTATTATTGAAGCTAGTGTATCATTAATGAGTTTTAAAATGCAATATCATCGAAAAGGAAAAAATCTTTTAGATGAAACTGTTAAATTTCAGTATATAAAAGAAATGCTACAAGAAATTGCTAAACTAAGTCAACTGATCGAACAAGATTATTACTTAAATCAACTCTCAAAAGAGTTTTCTATCTCGATTGAAGTACTTAAGAAGGAATTTGGACAATATAGTAATCAGGCAAATCGTATATCTAATGTAACAGAAGTAAAAACTGATATCAAACGCGATATTACTACTAAGACACTTCTTCCTGCACATGTTAGAGCTGAACAATTACTTTTAGCTCATATGTTAAATAGCAGTGACGTGGCTGAAAAAGTAAGACAGCAATATCAGGGTCTATTCTACAATAATGATTATTCCGAGATTATAATCCATCTTTATGCTTATTATGAAGAGGGCAATGAGTCTAATATTAGTAAATTTATGAATTACCTTCCTTCAAAAAGGTTACTTGAAGTAGTTTCAAAAATTGTCAATTTACAGATAGCACCTGAACTAACAGAGCGAGAGTTAAAGGATTATTTAGATGCATTAAACAACTATGATAAACAACAACGTATACGTGAAAAAGAAATAGATCTGAAAAAAGCCGAACGTGAAGGAGATTTTGTAAAAGCTGCAACGATTCTCCAACAAATCACACAGCTAAGATCTAGTATGAAATATGTTAAATGATTCGCGAACTTTTCGAAGGAGGGGAACAGATGGCTGATAAATCGGCTCGTTCTAAAGATACGGAAACAGAAGTAACACTTGATCAAGTAAAAGCATTATTAATTGAAAATGGTAAAAAACGTGGTGTAATTACATATGAAGAAATTGCAGATCGTTTAAATGGATTTGAAATTGATTCAGATCAACTTGAAGAGTTTTATGAGCAACTAGGTGAACAAGGTATTGATATTGTTGGTGACGCTGATGATGAACCTAGAGGAACTCAATTAGAGAAGGAAGAAGAATTTGACCTAAATGATTTAAGTGTTCCTCCTGGAGTAAAAATTAATGATCCAGTACGTATGTACCTAAAAGAAATTGGCCGAGTTGATTTACTTTCTGGACAAGATGAAATCAATTTAGCGAAACGTATTGAAGAAGGCGATGAAGAAGCGAAACGACGCCTAGCAGAAGCGAACTTACGATTAGTAGTAAGTATTGCAAAACGTTATGTAGGACGTGGTATGCTGTTCTTAGACCTTATTCAAGAAGGTAATATGGGATTAATCAAAGCCGTTGAAAAGTTTGATTATCGTAAAGGTTATAAATTTAGTACATATGCGACTTGGTGGATTCGTCAAGCGATTACTCGTGCAATTGCAGACCAAGCTAGAACAATCCGTATTCCAGTTCATATGGTGGAAACAATTAACAAATTAATTCGTGTTCAACGTCAATTGCTTCAAGATTTAGGTCGCGAGCCATCTCCTGAAGAAATTGGTGAAGAAATGGATTTACCACCAGAAAAAGTTAGAGAAATCCTTAAAATTGCTCAAGAGCCAGTTTCATTAGAAACACCAATTGGTGAAGAAGATGATTCACACTTAGGTGATTTCATTGAAGATTCTGAAGCAACTTCACCAGCTGAGCATGCAGCTTATGAAATGCTAAAAGAGCAATTAGAAGATGTTCTTGATACATTAACAGATCGTGAAGAAAATGTTTTACGTTTACGATTTGGTTTAGATGATGGACGCACACGTACTTTAGAAGAAGTTGGTAAAGTATTTGGAGTTACACGTGAGCGTATTCGTCAAATCGAAGCAAAAGCTCTACGTAAATTACGTCATCCAAGCCGAAGCAAACGTCTAAAAGATTTCTTAGAATAGAATGTTTAAAAAGAGTTTATCCTTTATTGGGTAAACTTTTTTATTTTCAACTAAAAAATAAAAAAGGAAAACGTTTTAATTAGTAAATATGTCACAATAAAAATTTTGTCAAAATATATCGAATGTCCGTACTAAATATATAATTGTAGTGCTATGCTACATACTAAGTAATGCTAAAACGGTTGATCTTTTAATAATTTATTCTAAAGATGAATCAAAGGATAATTTAAGCAAAAATGGTTATTATAAATTATGGAGACGCTAGTAGTAATTCCATCATTTTAACAATTGGATACCTATTTACTTTATTTTACAGAATTGTCTTTAAATTTGCAAATACTCATTTTCCCTACTTTTTTAATAATTTTTATAATTAGTTCAATACTACTAAATATTAAATAAATGGTTTGAAGACATATTACCTATATCGTAATAGCAATTATTTATTAGAGTTTTTTAATAGAATGGGTTAAATCTTTTGCTTAAGCTTTTTGTGAAAATGATTAAATTTAAAATAAAAGTTTAATGGGGTAACGATGGTTTTAAATGGTTTCTTAAAAAAACTTACTTATTTCATTTATCAAGAGGTGAGTTTATACAAATATAATTTGTAATTATGCTATATAGAACTTAATTCTTTATAGTAGGAAGGTTTATATAATTTTGAAATCGTTTAACAATTTTTAAATTTATCCAATATAATACTTTTTTTATTGTTTTTAATCGTATACAATAATAATGTTATAGTAATTAATTTTATTTTTTTAAGGGGTTACATAAGGGGGATCATAATGAAACGAAATCCATTAATTCCTTTTGCTCTAATTGCAGCACTAGGAATCGCAGTCATGCTAATTATTTCATTAAAAGGAGCAAAACAGGCTGATGAAATTGCCAACGGTGATAAAAAACCGGCGCAAACAGCATCAACTAAGCCAGATGAAATATATGCTCAAACATGTGTTAGCTGTCATGGTGATCAATTACAAGGGGTTGTAGGACCAAACTTAACTAAAGTAGGTTCAAGATACTCAGAAGATCAAATCAAAGACATTCTTAAAAACGGTAAAGAAGGCGGAATGCCAGCTGGTTTACTACAAGGACCACAATTGGATGCTGTTGCTAAATGGTTATCTGAGAAAAAATAAGCAAGCATATAAAATGACCTCTTCGTTAGAAGGGGTCATTTCACTGTTTAATCAAATTTATAATAATTTGATTTTCAGACTGCTTGAAAAAGCTTTCTTTCGAGGCGCGAAGGTCGAAGAGGAGCGGAGTTACCTAAGACGGTAATAAGCACCGCAAGCGGCCATTTGTCAGGCAGTCTGAAATGACCTCTTCGTTAAGAAGAGGTCATTTTGGTTTATTGACTACTATAGTGTAAAATGATGTTATGAAAATAAAATGAAATGGTGATTTTGTTATGAATGAAGTTAATTTATCAAATCGTTTAAAAAGAGTATTTGATTACATACCAGAGGGCACTAAATTAGCTGATATTGGATCAGATCATGCTTATTTACCTTGTTATGCAGTTTTAAATAAAAGATGCACCTCAGCTATTGTAGGGGAAATTACTGAAGGTCCATATAATTCAGCACGATCTACGATTCGTCAAAGTGGGTTAGAAGGAATTGTAGAAGCGAGAATGGGAGACGGGCTAGAGGTTTTAGTACCGAACGAAGTAGATGTCATAACAATAGCTGGAATGGGTGGTTCTTTAATTTCGAGCATATTAGAAAAAGGTAAAGAAAAACTTCAAGGTGTTGAAACGTTAGTGTTGCAACCAAATATTGGTGCAAATCAAATTAGAAATTGGCTTGATTATGTAGGTTATTCTCTTGTGGAAGAAGATATATTAGAAGAGGATGGAAAAATCTATGAAATTCTAGTAGCTTCTAAATCAAATCCAAATAGTGCATACAGTGAAAAGAAAGATATGGAGCTATTTATAGGTCCTTACTTATTAAAAAACAAAAATGATGCATTTAAGAAGAAATGGGAGCATGAAAAAAAGAATTTTGAAAGAATCTTAACTCAACTTGAATCAGCAAAACAAACAGAGGAATCAGTTCAGAAGATGAAAGAAGTTGAACAGAAACTTGAGTGGATAAAAGAGGTGCTTTCATGAAATCGATAAATGGTTTTCAGCTAGTACAGCAATTTGAAGAACTATTCCCTAAGCATTTAGCTGAGGAAGGTGACCCAAATGGTCTTCAAATTGGTACATTATCAAAACAAGTGACAAAGGTATTAATTGCATTAGATGTCACAAAAGAGGTGGTAGAAGAGGCAATTTCAATTGGTGCAAACCTAATTATTGCTCACCATCCTATTATCTATCGTCCTTTAAAAAAGATTGATACAGACAGTGAACCGGGTAAAATAGTGGAACTTTGTATTAAACATGATCTAGCTGTTTTTGCAGCACATACAAATGTTGATATCGCAGAAAACGGTGTGAGTGATTTTTTAGCTGAAGCTTTACAATTAGATAATACGAATGTTCTCGCTCCAACTTATGTAGAAAAATTACTTAAGTTAGTTGTATATGTACCGAAAACACATGCTGAAATTGTATTAAATGCAATTTGTGATGCTGGAGCAGGTCATATTGGTCAATACAGCCATTGTAGCTTTAGTTCGAATGGAACAGGGACATTTATACCCTTAGAGGGGACAACACCATTTATTGGGCAACAGGGGCAATTAGAAGAAGTTGATGAGGTAAAGCTCGAAACAGTTGTTCCACAATTAAAATTAAAACAAGTGCTAAAGGTGATGCAAAAAGCTCATCCGTATGAAGAAGTAGCATATGATACATACACACTAGAAAATGAAGGCAAAACATTCGGGATTGGGAGAATCGGAAGCCTTAAAGAAGAGATTTCATTAGAAGAATTTGCGCATTATGTAAAAGAGAAATTAGATTTACAAGGTGTAAGAGTGGTAGGGAACTTAAGTGATCGAGTAAAAAAGGTTGCTATTGTAGGTGGAGACGGAAATAAGTTTGCCTATCATGCAAAAAGAAATGGTGCAGATGTTTATTTAAGTGGTGATATATATTACCACGTAGCACAGGATTGGAAAATGCTTAATTTAAATATAGTTGATGCAGGTCACAATATTGAAAAAGTGATGAAATTAGGTGTTAAACGTCTTTTAGATAATAAATTAAAAGAAAAAAACATGGCTTGTGAAATTATCGCTTCAACGATCCACACTGATCCATTTACATTTATTTAAACGTTTTTTGCGAATTAAAAAATAGGACTTCCGGGTTAAAAATCCAGAAGTCCTATTTTTTAGTCTTTTATTCTAACTTTAGGTAGTATTTTACTTAATTCTACTCCGGATTTTGTATCCCAAGTGCTTTCATCGTTTGGATCATACTTCTCCAAAAATGCGATAACTTCACGTGTGATCGGTGTTGGAGTAGAAGCTCCAGACGTAACAGCTACAGTCTCAACGCCCTCTAACCATTTTAACTGAAGTTCAGTTATATCTGAAATACGAAATGCCTTTGTTCCTGCAATTTCATGCGAAACTTGTGCAAGTCTATTTGAGTTATTACTCATCGGGTCACCTACAACAATTGTTAGATCTGCTTGGCTAGCTTGATCAGCAATTGCTTCTTGACGAACTTGAGTTGCCATACAAATTTCTTTATGAACATGAGCAGTCGGGTACTTTATAATTGCGTATTGAATTAATTCAACTACGTCCCATTGGCTCATAGTTGTTTGATTTGTAATGATAATTTTATCAGTAGGAATTTCTAAAGCATCAATATCAGATTTATTTTGAATTAGGTGAACAATCGAAGGTGCGATTCCAACTGCGCCCTCTGGTTCCGGATGTCCTTTTTTACCAATATAAATAAAGTGATAGCCTTCAGCCATTCGTTCTTTAATTAAATCATGAGTTTTCGTTACATCTGGACAAGTCGCATCAATCGTCGTAAGCCCTTTTTTAATTGCTTTTGATTTTACTTCTGGAGAAACTCCGTGAGCCGTAAAAATAACAGTACCTTTTTCAATCTTATCTAGGATATCTAATCTGCTTGGACCATCTAAAGTAATGATACCTTCTTCTTCAAATGCGTCTGTAACATGTTTATTATGAACAATCATACCAAGTATATAAATTGGTCTTGGTAATGATGGATCTTTAGCTGCATTTCTAGCAATGACCATTGCATCTACAACTCCGTAGCAATAGCCTCGTGGGGTAACTTTAATAACTTTCATGGAGTAGCCCCTCCTTTATAATATTGTTGTCATTTTTTATTATAAAGGAGGGAGATACTACTATACAAAGAAAAAGAAAATTTACATAAACAATTTTGGTTTTGGATTTTCGTTTGATGCAGTTTCTTCAATATTATGAGATGGTTCTACTACTTCTGACTTAATTGGAGCTTTCTTTCTTTTTTTAGGTTTTGTTTCTTCTGTTTGCACAGCATCTATTATTCCATTTGAATCATTTTTTTTACTTTTTTTTGTGTCGACCGGGTCGTCGGTATTTACTGCCTTAAATATTTTATAGATTGAAGGGAAATTTTTAATAGCAGGAGCGTATTGTTGAATCATTGGCGTGACTTGTTGAGCTGCTTGAACAGCTTTTTGCATACCACCGATGACACCTGTAATTGAAGTGTCTCCTCCCATTAATCGCGAGAAAAAACCTGGACTGCCATCATCTTCTTTTTCGGGTGGTTGCCCAGTCATTGGGTATTGATTTTGTGATCCTTGTTGCTGATAATTACTACCGCCCTGTGGCTGCATTACTGGCTGGTTTTGAAAAGGAACAGGTTGTAAAATTTTATTTTGGCTTATATATTGTTGATGTGCGTTTAACTGTGGTTGATATGAAATTGGTTGTTGATAATGACCTTGTTGCCCAACAATTTGTTGGACAGGTGGATAAAACTGTTGTTGATGTTGCATATAAGGTTGCTGCGGTGATTGGGGATATGGGTATCGTTGATCAAAATTTGGTCTTGCACCGTATGGATTTTGTAAATTTTGATAAGGCTGTTGATAACTAGTATAAAAATTTGGACCGTTCATAGGAAAAGGCTGTTTATTTTTTTTCTTAAATTTATCAAGTAATCCCATTCTAATACCTCCTTTCAAAAATACTCTTTATTACTTAGGCTATGCACATAATTTGAAATGGTTAGTATAGGACAGAATAAAAATTAAAATGCTACTAAAGAAGAAAGAAAAATTAGAATTAGCTTTATTGGGCTAATCTATTGTATAATAGATAATTGTAGCTATTTTGTAAGAGGATATAGTTTCCTCATTACATAGAAAGTTTAAATTAAGAAGGTGAGTTATATGGCAATTTCATTTAAAAATTTTCAATTAAAACCATTTATTTTGGAAGCGATAGAGAAGAAACACTTTACAGAACCAACAGAAATTCAACAAAAGATCATTCCTCAAGTTAAAACTGGACGTAGTGTAATCGGTCAATCGCAAACAGGGTCAGGAAAGACTCATGCATATCTAATTCCGACAATTAATACATTAGATCCATCTTTAGATCAAGTGCAATTAGTAATAACTGCTCCAACTCGTGAATTAGCGACTCAAATTTATAATGATGTTCAAGCGATCATTGAATGTTGTCCAGAAGATGAGCAATTAACTGCAAAAAACTTCGTTGGAGGAACCGACTACAAACGTACTGTTGAAAAACTAAAAAAACAGCCACATATCGTAATCGGTACTACTGGACGTATTAAAGATTTAGTAAACGATAATGTATTATTAGTTCATACTACGAGGTATTTAGTAGTGGATGAAGCAGATTTAATGTTAGATATGGGATTTATCCATGATGTGGACCAAGTTGCATCAAAGATGCCAAAGAAACTACAAATGCTTGTTTTTTCGGCGACAATTCCTGAGAAGCTTAAACCGTTTTTGAAAAAGTATATGGAAAATCCTGAACATATTCATATTAATCCGCAACAACTTTCAGCTCAGAAAATTGAACATATTATTGTTCCAAGCCGACATAAAGACAAAGTTAAAATGGCTAAAGATATTTTATTAAGTTGTCAGCCATATTTAGCAATTGTCTTTACAAATACGAAGAAAAAGGCTGAAGAAGTTGCTTCTCAATTATCATCATATGGCTTAAAAGTTGGTCAAATTCACGGAGATTTAACTCCTCGTGAACGTAAAAAAATGATGAAGCAAATTCAAGATTTAGAGTTCCAATATATTGTTGCTACTGACTTAGCTTCCCGAGGGATCGATATTGAAGGTGTAAGTCATGTAATCAATATCGAACTACCAGCAGATTTAGACTTTTATGTACACCGTGTAGGACGTACAGGGCGTGCAAACTTCTCTGGAACTGCTATTACAATTTATGATCAAGAAGATGAACAAGCATTAGACAAACTTCAAGATCGTGGAATTACATTTGAGCATCGTGAACTTAAAAATGGTGAATGGGTTGATTTAGGACCGCGTTCAAAACGTAAGCTACGTAAAAGAACTGATCGTAATTTAGATGCAGTTGCTGGTAAAGCAATTAAAAAGCCATCTAAAGTTAAACCTGGCTATAAACGTAAACTGAATGAACAAAGAGAATCATTTAAAAATAAAGTGAAAAGAAAAACGAGTAGATAGTTTGAAAAAAGAAAGGAAGAATATTCCTTTCTTTTTCTTTTATAAGCAGGCGAACAATTTAACCATGATTGATTTTCATGTTAAAATGGTAAGTATGATTAATTAAGGTAGGAGCGAAAAAGAATGTTACGAATAGGATCTCATGTTTCAATGAGCGGTAAAAAGATGTTTTTGGCCGCTAGTGAAGAAGCTGCAAGCTATGGTGCTAATACATTTATGGTGTATACAGGTGCGCCTCAAAATACACGTCGTAAAGCAATTGAAGATTTAAATATTGAAGCGGGTTTAAAACATATGGCTGAAAATGGAATTGCTGATATAGTTGTCCATGCACCATATATTATCAATATTGGAAATACGACAAATCCAGCTACATATGAATTAGGTGTTGAATTTTTACAAAAAGAAATAGACCGTACAGCAGCATTAGGAGCAAAACAAATCGTATTACATCCAGGTGCTCACGTAGGCGCTGGTGAAGATGCTGGAATCGACAGAATTATTCAAGGTTTAAATGAAGTATTAACAGCTGAAACTCCAGTACAAATTGCGCTTGAAACAATGGCTGGAAAAGGTTCAGAATGTGGTAAATCATTCGAAGAAATAGCGAGAATTATGGAAGGTGTACACTACAACGATAAATTATCAGTTTGTTTTGATACATGCCATATTAATGACGCTGGTTATGATATCGTTAATGATTTTGATGGTGTCTTACAGCAATTCGATCACTTAATTGGGATCGATAAAATAAAAGTACTTCATATTAACGATAGTAAAAATCCAATGGGAAGTCGAAAAGATCGACACGAGAACATCGGCTTTGGGTCGATTGGATTTAAAGCATTAAACTATATTGTTCATCATCCACAACTAATGGACATCCCTAAAATTTTAGAAACTCCATATGTTGGTGAAGATAAAAACAACAAGGTACCACCGTATAAATTAGAAATTGAAATGTTACGCAATCAAGAATTCAACGAAAACTTAATTCAAGAATTATTGAAAGCTTAATTCAAAGAACCAGTTCATTTTAAATAATGGGCTGGTTTTCTTTATTTTCTTATTGGACTGCAAATAAAATCTGGAAATCGCAATTAAAATCGGTAAAAATGCAATTAAAATTAGAGAATCGCAAATAAATTTAGCAAAACTGCAATTAAATTCCTAAGAATCGCAAATAATATCCAACATTACCCATACCCCTAGAAGTATAACGACTTGGAAATCAGATAAAAGTAGATACCTTTAAATGAATTCTAGCAAATATGCTCTTATTCTTACTTAAGTGAATAATAAACTTTTAATTATTTTTAAATTATCAGTTACAAATAGAAAGCAATATAATGATATACCCCTACTAGCACTAGTAATAAAAAAAGGGCACCCATAAGTCAGTTAATTCGACTTATGAGACAGCCCCATTCAATCTAGTTTATAATTCTATTTCTACAACCTTCTTTAACTTACTATCCAAATATGAAGCAATTATTTTTCCATCAATAATTCTTTTCACAGTGACAACATTACTAACTAATTCGTGATCATGTTCGTCTAAGTGCATTAATTTAATATAGACCACATGTGCCTTGTCACGTTCGATTAAACTACTAGCGATATTAAGAGCTAAGTTATGGCTTAAATCATCCATATGAAACATGTGTTTGAATTTCACTTCGTCATCTGTTTCTTTGTCTAAATAAATTATTTCATAATGTAGCTCATGCAAATCCATATTAATCCCTCTCATTTCGTTTTAAAATAGTTAGGTGATTCTTTGTATGAGCATTATATGATTTGTGAAATGAGTAGAGTTATAAATTAAAGCTTTTTAATGAACATTTAAACCAAGCTTAAGTTAGCTTTTGAAAAATAATATCAACTTGTTGTGCAGTGGCTTTAGAGGTAACATTTGCAATTTGGGAAAGAATTTGCTTTTTATGTTCAGCGTCATAAATATTATAATTTTTCCCGTTTAATATTGCAGCCACTTTATTGGCTTGATCTGGCGTAATATACACTTGATATTGCTGGCTTAATTTTAATAAATCCTTTGGTGTTATACTATTTACCTTTTTATTTATGAGTGTTTGGATAATATTCATTCTGAACCTCCTCTTGGGTGAAATATTTCATCAATAAATTTTATGAAGGGTTGTTATAAATAATGAGCATAGGACACTAATCTCAATTGATTTTTCAAAAATATTATGGATAACAGTGGGAGGCAGTGCAAAAAACTGTACTGATTTCAAATGGAGATTCAGGAGAAAATAAAAGACACTCCTATTCGCGGTATCTTATAACTGGATCATTGAGGCGTCGTAAACCGGATTATTTGAACAACTCAATTAAACTATTAAAATAGAAAAGCTTGAATTCATGATAGAATTCAAGCTTAATTGTTTACTATTAGTGGATTGCTTTCTTCTTAAACTTTCCACCTTTGACATCTGCTATATTTCCGATTGCTACAAAGGCATTTTCATCATAGTCTTCAACAATCGATTTTAATTTTGCTTCTTCAAGTCTTGAAATGACTGTAAAGATGATTTTTTTATCTTCACCCATAAAGCCACCTTCGCCATGAAAATATGTAACTCCTCGACCTAATCGGGCATTTAATGCATCACCGATTTCTTTATCATTATCACTAATAATCCAAACAGATTTAGTATCCTGGAACCCTTCAATTGTTAAATCAATTGTTTTAAATGCTACATAATAGGCAATTAATGAATACATAGCATTATCCCATCCGAATACAAATCCTGCACTTCCGAGAATAAATACATTAAATGCCATAACAACTTCACCAATTGAAAAAGGTGATGATTTTGTTAAAAGTATTCCTATAATTTCAGTCCCATCAAGTGAGCCACCATTACGAATTACTAAGCCTACGCCAATTCCTAAACCTAATCCACCAAATAATGCAGCTAGTAAAGGGTCATTAGTTAAATGAGGAATGTCCTTAAAAAGAGAGGTAAATACTGAAAGTACAGTGATACCAAATAAAGTTGAGATAGCGAATGTTTTACCGATTTGCTTATAACCTACTATTACAAAAGGTAAGTTTAACAAGAATAGAAAAATACCGAGATTAATCGAAGTAATATGGGAGAGGATCAAAGAGATACCTACGATTCCACCATCAATGATATCAGTTGGAATAAAGAATGCTTTTAAGCAAGCTGCCATCAATGCAGCTCCTAATGTAATAAAAAACC
This sequence comes from Bacillus sp. AFS077874, assembly GCF_002566505.1. Classification (NCBI taxonomy): domain Bacteria; kingdom Bacillati; phylum Bacillota; class Bacilli; order Caryophanales; family Bacillaceae; genus Bacillus; species Bacillus sp. AFS077874. Next base: position 29,296 of record NZ_NUYF01000022.1, on the reverse strand, counting down.
CCCGTCTAATAATCTTAAAGTTTGAAAGCTTACGATGTGTAATTGCGTTCAAAAAACCACCTCTTTATCTATATTTATATGATAATTGTAACACATTGTATTTTTTGTCACAAAGTGATAAGTCTTATTTATTAAAAATACATTAAAAATCCACTGAAGAATTAAGGGATTTAAAGTTTTGATAAAGATGAAATGAATTAAAAAACTAATAAATATTTTGCCGAGTTTTCTTTGTTTACAAATAAGAAGTATTCTCTTATACTAAGAACTTGAAGTAAAACGTAATTATTCCTAAATAGATGAAGGTGTTTTAATAAATGAGTCAAGATATCATAAAAATTGAAGATTTGTCTTATAGCTATGAACGTCAAAAGGTATTAACAGACATTAATCTTCTAGTAAAAAAAGGAGACTTTTTAGGTTTAGTTGGTCCAAACGGTAGTGGCAAATCAACTTTACTAAAATGTATATTAGGTATCCAACAACCAGATGAAGGAAAAATAGAGATATTCGGTACAGATATTCGAAAAATGAAAAGTTGGGATAAGATTGGTTATGTATCTCAAAAAGCGAATAGTTTTAACTCTGGATTTCCAGCATCGGTTTTTGAAGTAGTATCATTAGGTCTTGTTTCTAAAATTGGATTGTTTAACGGTTTTAAAAATTCGGATAAACAAAAAGTCGCTGAAGCGTTGAAGTCAGTTGGAATGTATGAATTTGCAAATCGTAATATCGGCGAACTTTCAGGTGGACAACAACAGCGTGTCTTTATTGCACGAGCACTTGTAAGTAATCCAGAACTATTAATACTCGATGAACCAACCGTTGGGGTAGATGCTGAAAATGTAGAAAGCTTTTATCAATTACTTAGCGATTTAAATACTAAGCTTGGTATTACTTTATTATTAGTTTCTCATGACATTGGCATTATTACGGATAAAGTATCACATGTTGCATGTTTAAATAAAAGACTACACTTCCATGGTAGTCGAGATAAGTTTAAAGATGCTACTGAGAAGGATTTGTCTCTTCTATATGGCCATTCTGTGCATGTATTATCTCACAATCACGAGAATGGAGGAGATCGAATATGATGGATTTCTTTCATTATGATTTTCTGAGAAATACATTAATCACTGGTATGATAATTGGAGTTATGGCTCCATTATTAGGTGTATTTGTTGTATTTAGAAGATTATCACTTATTTCTGATGCATTGAGTCACGTGACTTTATCAGGAGTTGCAGCAAGTCTTTTACTTGAAAAGTTTTTCTTTACATCAGGCTTTATTAGTCCTTTATTTATGGGGATGACATTTTCAGTTGCAGGAGCATTTTTAATTGAAAAACTAAGAAGTGTTTATAAACATTATCAAGAGTTAGCAATTCCAATCATTCTTTCAGGAGGAATGGGATTAGGTGTCATTTTAATTTCACTAGCTAATGGATTTAATACAGATCTATTTAGTTATTTATTTGGTAGTGTTAGTGCTGTGTCACAAGAAGATTTAATTACTGTCATAATTATAGCTGTTTTTGTAGTAATATCTATCATAGTACTTTATAAAGAATTGTTCCTATTATCATTTGATGAAGAATATGCAGTTGCTTCAGGTATTAATGCAAAATGGATTCATTATTTGTTTATCTTATTAGTTGCTTTGGTAGTATCCATTTCTATGAGAGTTGTAGGTGTTTTATTAGTATCATCTCTAATGACTTTACCAGTAGCAGCGAGCATACGAATTTCTAAGGGTTTTAAGCAAACAATTATCTTTTCTATTATTTTCGGAGAGTTTTCAGTTGTTGCAGGTATTTTGCTTTCTTATAATTTAAATCTCGCGCCTGGTGGTACGATTGTGATCCTGCAAATCCTTATTCTTATTTTTACTTTAAGTTTGAAGAAATTAAGAACGAGACAAAGGTAGTGATTAAATGAAATTAGCAGATGCTTCAAAATTATTAAAAGAAAGAGGCTTCAAAAATACGCCTAAACGATATGATATGCTTGAATATATTTTTAGGCAAAATAAATATGTGACTGCAAGAGATATTCAACAAGCATTAAAAGATAAATACAAAGGACTTAGCTTCGATACGATTTATCGTAATTTATCAACATTTATTGAGGTTGATGTAGTGGAAGTTACAGAACTAGATGGTGAAAAACGTTTTCGATCGAAGTGTTCTTCCTCAGAGCATCATCATCATTTTATTTGTTTAGATTGTGGTAATACAAAAAGTATTTATAGATGTCCTATGGACAATTTATCTGTTGATTTACCTGGTTATACAGTACAAAGTCATAAATTTGAGATATACGGTCTTTGTCCAGAATGTAGTTGAATTCTATCCACTTTAGAGAGTACAGTTGTACTCTCTATTTATTTTAGGAAAAAGTACATGTTACATAATTTTCCAATTTCGTTTATACTTTAATTAGAAGTGAGAAATTTTTTTAATGCACTTAAAATAAGAAAGGAGTAAATGGTATGGCTATAGGAGATTTAATCTTTCAGTTGATTGTATTTTTAATACCAGTTGCTATTATTATTTTAGTTGTATTTATTTTTCGTTCCATTAGGAAAAATAGGCTTCAAATGCAGAGGGTTGAAGCAAAACTTGATAAGATAAACGAAAACTTAAAAAAAGATCAGTAGACTATCAAGTTATTGAAACAGAAACTTGATAAATAAGCAGCAAAGTATACTAGCTTATTTCAACATTCTCAAGACAATATAATATTGTCTTTTTTTCTTTTATAAGGTATAGTAAGTTTCATCAAATGTGTTTAAATGTTTAAACGTATAATCTTAATCTTGATTAAATGATAAAAAATATAAGTGTGAAGAGTAGGGAGAAATAACGATGAAGTCAAATGAGACCGTATTAATTACAGGTGCATCCGGAGGAATTGGTAAAGAATTGGCTATTTTATTTGCAAGGGATGGATTCGATTTAGTCCTAGTAGCAAGATCGATTGATAATTTAATGGAAGTAAAAAGTGAAATTGAATCAATATCGAAAGTAAAGATTCATCTATATTCAAAGGATTTATCTAAGGAAGAGGAAATAGTTTCTTTACAAAAGGAATTAAATGCTGAAACTATTCAAGTTGATTATTTAGTGAATAATGCTGGGTTTGGATTATTTGGGGAGTTTGCAACTACAAATTTAGACGAAGAGTTAAACATGATTGATTTAAATATACGTACAGTAACACATCTTACAAAATTGTTTTTAAAAGGGATGATTGATCGAAATAAGGGTGGAGTGATGAATATTGCTTCTACAGCAGCATTTCAGCCTGGACCATTAATGGCTGTTTATTATGCTACAAAGTCTTATGTTCTTTCTTTTACGGAAGCACTTTCGAATGAAATGAAAGGAACAAATGTTAAAGTAACAGCTGTTTGTCCTGGTGCAACAGAAACGAATTTTGGAAAACGTGCTAATATGCATGAATCAAATTTATTCCAAAGTGGAGTAGGGAATGTAAAAGATGTTGCTAAAGTAGCATATAGGGGATTTAGAGATGGAAAAACAATTGTGATTCCTGGTATGACGAATAAAATACTAGCAAATTCTGTTCGATTCATGCCAAGAAAATTAGTTACGAACGTTGTAAGGTATATCCAAAGAAGAATATAATTTTTAAAACGACTCGGACATAATTGGCCGAGTCGTTTTTTGCTGATAAATTATGTATAAATTTTAACTAAGAATTTTTTAGAACATGGAAGTTTAGAACGATGTAACAAGCAATCTGTTCAAGAATAGATAATTAATAAATGAAATTATTGCTGCCCGGCAGGGTGTGTAAATACTTGAAAAAGTACGCCAAATTTATCTACTACTTTACCATAACATGGGCTAAATCCAGTATCTTGTAATGGTAACTCTACTTTGCCACCTTCTGAAAGGCCTTCAAAAAATCGTTTTGAAATTTCAATTTCATTTGTAGAAATACAAATTGTTACTTGGTTTCCACTTTGGAACGGGTAACCAGGATAAGTATCTGAAAGCATTAATACTGATTCTCCGATTTGGATCGTTGCGTGCATGATTAAATTATTAGCATCAGACGGTATCTTTCCTTCTGAATCCTCTCCAACTTCTCCATAAGTTTGACTAAATAATACCTTTGCATCAAGTGCTTTTTCATAAAAATTGATTGCTTCTTGAGCATTTCCATCCATGATTAAATAAGGGATTAATTCTAATGACATGTTCCACTTCACTCCTTGTTTAAATATTAATTTTGATAATTTGAAAGAACTTAAATATTCTAAAACGCTTGTCTATCCTTTACCATATTCTAATCGATCCATATCTAAATTATAAAATAAAGAACATATGTTTGCAATATTGACTATTTTAAAGTTTTTCGACATAAAACAGGAACTTTTGTTCTTTTTTTATTTGTTATTTTATCCGTTAAATAGAGGGGAATTACCTCTATTGTTGAATAGTATGCATTAGGGCAAGATGTTTAATAAACTTATAGCCTAGGAGGCTGAGTGGTTTGCAGGAGCTCAAAAAATATAGAAGAAATGTCTTCATATTATTGTTTGTTATATTTATTTCATTTATAGGACATTTTGCGAACTCATTGCCAATTGTTAGTAGAAGAATCTTAGAAGGGATTTTTTGGCTTTCTCTAATTAGTTGTTTTGGAATTATAACAAATGGAGTAATTAAGTTTAGTCAAAAAATCGGTAAATTAGCATACTTCTTTGTTTTAGGTAGTTTAATTAGTGCGATTTTTGCATTTACAATCGAAACTTTAAATACAATAAAGGTTATATCATTTTATATTTATTATATTTGTCTTTTTGCGAGCTTAATTACTGGTGTAGTAGCAATTATAAAAGAAGAAAAAGGGTTAGCAAAATTATCGGGATTTATTTTAATGTTCTTTTTTGGACTAATTTTTGTGTGTACTTTTATTGTGTGGAATATAAATGGAGCGCAATATTAAACGTCAAACTGCTTGCCAAGCACTTGTAATCAGTCTGACAATCTAGTTTAAATACTGCTATTAATTTTTCCATCTAGAAATAGATGGTTTTTTATTTTAACGTTTTTACTATTTAAAAAAGGTATTAAGTTACATTTATAGAATAGGTGAGATATTGATTGAATTACCCATTTCCAATTAGAGATAGTGAAACTTAAATTACAGAATGATTATGGGGGACAGATATGAATAAGATGTTATGGAATTCACCTGAAAACTTGAAAACATTACTTTCAGAATTAGTAAGCTGGAAAAGTATAACGCTAACAGATGGGGAACGGCAATTTCCTATTAATTTATTTAACAAGCTATCAGCTTTACAATATTTTAAAGATTTACCAAATCAACTGAAGTTACATGATTCAGATAAAGGTCGTAAATTTTTAACTGCATTGTATAAAAAGCCAGATGTTAAAGATACGATTTGTCTTATAAGTCATTTTGATACGGTAAATACAGAAGAATATGGTGAGCTTGAACATTTGTCTACCAAAACAGAAGATTTAACAAATGCTTTTCATGAACGGCTAAATGAATTATCAAAAGAAGTTCAAAGTGATTTGAATTCTGGTGAATATTTATTTGGTCGTGGTTCGATGGATATGAAAATGGGACTTGCGATGCATATGAGTCTTATTGAGAAAGCTAGTATTGAGGAATGGCCGATTAATCTTTTGTTATTAACTGTTCCTGATGAAGAGGTAAATTCGGCTGGAATGCGTGACGCGGTCTCAACTCTTGTAAATCTTCAGGAAGAATATGATTTGAATTTTAAATTATTTTTAAATGGTGAGCCCGTATTTTCACAAGAACCAGGTGATCCAAAGTATTATATTTACTCTGGTACAATAGGTAAAATAATGCCAGCCGCATTATTTTATGGTAAAGAAACTCATGCTGGAGAACCATTAAGTGGCATAACATCTCCATATATTGCATCTTTTTTAACTAGAAAAATGGAGTGGAATGAGGAGTTTCAAGAGATTGATTTTGGTGAGAAAACTCCGTTACCTGTTACATTACAGCAGAAGGACTTGAGGTTAGAGTATTCGACTCAAACACCTTTTCGTTCATGTGCGCTATATAATGTGTTTTTAATGAAAAGAAATGCTTCTGAAGTTTTTAATCTGTTCGAAAAAGTAGCACAAGAAGCTGCTGAAGAATGTAGTTTTGAATATGAAAATATTTGTAAAAAACAAAATGTAAATCCAGTAGGGAAAGTAAAAGTTATCCAATATACAGACTTGCAGCAATATGCTATTAGGAAACTCGGCGAGGAGTATGTGTTAAATCTTAAAAAAGAAATTCATTCGCACAGTGAATGGGATGATCGTGAGAAGGCCTTTAGAATTGCAGACAATTTAATGATTGAATGTCAGGAGCTTGCACCTGCTATTATCATTTTATTTGCACCACCTTACTATCCAGCAATAAATTCTACTGGAGATGAGTTAGTGGAGAAATGTATTCAATTTTCTTCTGAGCTTGCTAGTAATCAGTTTAATTTACCCGTAAAACGTATTCACTATTTTAACGGAATAAGTGACTTAAGTTATGTTAATTACAGTGATTCGCTTGGCGGATGGACAGCATTCGAGTCGAATACACCAGTATGGGGAGATAGTTATACTCTACCTTTTAGTTTAATGGAAAAATTAAATGCGCCTGTGTTAAATATCGGACCGTTCGGAAAAGATGCGCATAAGTTAACTGAGAGGTTACATATGAGGAATGCATTTGAAGAAGTACCTTATATAGTAGAAGAAGTGATTCATATGATTAGTAAAATGAAATGAGAAAAATAAAACCTTCTAATATAGAAGGTTTATTTTTTTTAGTATTCTATTTCTTCAATATCCTTTGGCTGAGGAAGTGGTTGGTTATTTTGTTTGCTCTGATTTATATTATTTATTTCGTCTTCTCTTCTTTCTCTTATAATGCTGTTTTGCTTTTCGCGATTTTTCAATTTATTAGCTCCCTTCACTTCGATTACAGTTAATTTGTGCAAAAATAACTAATTTATTAGAAGTTTGAAGGCATGGCCAAATCGTTTATCCTTTCATTTCTGCTTTTTGATTAAATAGATTATTAAAAATGGATTGCCACTCATCTTGATTTTTAATTTCAGTTATACAGATTCTATGATTTTTCGTTACTTTTAATTGGTGATCTGATAATGAAATTCTTCCTTCTTTCGTTAATAAGTTGACGATTTTATATTGGGTGAAAATTGTTTCATTACTATTTTGAAAGTAATTAAATTGATCTTGGAATTGTTGGAGCTGTTTTGGAATAATTGAAATGAATAGTAAATCCTTCCAAGTTCCATTGAATTTTTGAAGGATGAAATTCGAATCGTCTTGTTCAATCATTCGATAGGATCCGTTTGGATCTGAGTATTCATAATGGTCACGAAGCAAGAGTGGTTCTAAAAAACCGCCACCAATTCCTACGTCTGCGAGATAGTTTTGTTCGTTAATTTTTACTAATATAGATAAATGTGAGAATTCGGGATTCCAACACTGTTTTTCTTCATTCCAAAATTTGGTTGAAATAAATGATACATTGAAACCTAATTCCTGTAGGACTGAAAAAAGTAATGAATTCGTTTCAAAACAAATCCCACCACGCTTACCTGTAGCTATTTTTTTCATAATTTCAGAAGGATTCATTGAGAGCGGTATTTGAGAAATAATATCGATATTTTCAAATGGTATTGAAAGTAAATGATGCTTGTGAATTTGTTTTAATGAGGAATATGAAATTGTTTGGGTTTTATTTAAACGGATGTGTTTAAAATATGACTCGACTAGCATGAAATCCTCCATAAAATGTAATGTAAAGAGTAAATATATTGAGTATACAATGAGGATTGTATAAAAAGTGAAAAATAAGAGAAATAATTTGGAAATTTCTAAAATCATAGTTGACACATAGGAATAGTGTGTTTATTATTAAGCTTATATAAAAAATCAATATGGCTGATTGGAAGACCAAAGGCCCTTAACTATTTTCATTAGTTAAGGGTCTTTTTGCACTTTAAAAAGGATAAATTGGCAGCGATGAAGAGTATTCGGCGGGCTACCAATTAGGAATAAAGTATAAGTGCAACTACGTCTCTGCCTTCGCCTAAAACGCTAGGCAATCGACAAGTTTTCTTTACATTTGTGCCTTAAAGGGGAGATTCTAATGTGTTGAAGTGTAGAGATGGGTACAAATAAAAATCAGAAAATTGAAATTGAGAGGGGCAGATCATTGTGGGGGTAAAGAAATGGATTATTAGCTCGGTAGTTGTTGTATTGGCAGTTTCGGGAGTATTATATGCGACCTTGAAGGATGATAAATCGAAGGCTACTAATACTGAAGCAGCAAATAAAAATGTGGAATTGTTAAATGTTTCTTATGATCCAACTCGTGAATTATATGAAAATTATAATAAAGCTTTCAGTAAATATTGGGAAAAAGAACATAACCAAACTGTAACAATTAAACAGTCTCATGGTGGTTCTGGAAAGCAAGCTAGGGCAGTAATCGACGGTTTAGACGCTGATGTAGTTACACTAGCTCTTGGATATGATATTGACTCAATCAATGAAAAGGCACAACTACTATCCCCTAATTGGCAAAAAGAATTTAAATACAATTCAACTCCTTATACATCAACAATTGTTTTTTTAGTAAGGAAAGGAAATCCGAAAAATATTAAGGATTGGGATGATTTAACGAAAAAAGGAGTTCAAGTGATTACTCCAAATCCAAAAACTTCGGGTGGCGCAAGGTGGAATTATTTAGCTGCTTGGGGCTATGCAGACAAAAAATATAATGGTGATGAGAAAAAAGTAAAAGCGTTTATGAAGAAATTATATAAAAACGTTCCAGTATTAGATACTGGCGCACGTGGTTCAACAACTACATTTGTTGAAAAAGGAATTGGAGATGTATTAATTGCATGGGAAAATGAAGCATTACTTTCAGTGAAGGAATTAGGTGAGGGGAAATATAATATTGTATATCCTTCGATTAGTATTCTAGCTGAGCCACCTGTTGCGGTTGTTGATAAAAATGTGAAGGAAAAGAAAACTGAAGAAGTGGCAAAGGCCTACTTATCTTATCTATATAGTAAAGAAGGTCAAAAAATCATTGCAGAAAATTATTATCGTCCGAGAGATAAAGAGATTCTCGCTAAATATAGTGAACAATATCCTAGCCTGCCATTATTAACAATTGATAAAGATTTTGGTGGATGGAGTAAAGCTCAATCGAAGCATTTTGATGATGGTGGAGTATTTGACCAAATTTATCAATAATACCTAATTGGAAAATAAGGAGGACATTGGACTTTATTGGGCGTTTTACAAGCGCTTAAGCCAAGTCTTCTTTATTTGATTTTTATTTTAAGGAGGATTGACATAATTTGTTTAAGAAGCGGAGAAGAATCCTACCTGGATTTGGATTAACCTTTGGATTTTCAATATTATATATCAGTTTTTTTATTTTTCTGCCAGTATCGATGCTGTTCTTACATTCTTTCGATATAGGTTGGTCAAAATTTATAAAAATTGTTAGCGAACATAGAGTACTAATGTCTTATAAAGTTAGTTTTGGAACTGCCTTTATTGCGGCGATTATTAACGCTGTTTTTGGTTTATTAGTAGCTTGGGTGCTTGTTCGTTATCGTTTTCCTGGAAAACGAATTGTAGATGCATTCATTGATTTACCTTTTGCATTACCGACTGCAGTTGCTGGTATTACTTTAACAACATTGTATTCTCCTGAAGGATGGGTTGGAAGATTTTTCTCTTTCAAAATTGCTTATACACCACTCGGGATTATTATAGCTCTTACATTTATCGGGTTACCATTTGTAGTTAGAATGGTTCAACCTGTTCTTGAAAATTTTCAAAAAGATGTTGAGGAAGCAGCGGCAAGTCTAGGTGCAAACCGTTTTCAAATTTTTTGGAAGGTAATTTTTCCAGGGATTTTACCAGCATTATTGACTGGATTTTCTTTAGCTTTCGCAAGATCATTAGGTGAGTATGGGTCTGTCGTGTTTATTTCGGGAAATATGCCAATGAAGACTGAAATTACACCCTTGTTAATAATGACAAAATTAGAACAATATGATTACTCGGGTGCAACTGCACTTGCAGTTGTGTTACTAGTAACTTCTTTCTTACTCTTATTGATCATTAGTATTTTTCAAAGATACGCAAATCGTGCTTTTGTTCAAGGGGGTAAGAATTAAGAATGGAAAGAGAATTTAAGATAGAGAGAAAAATAGAAGTGAATGTTAGTACAAAGAAAAAAGCAAAATTGAACGGCAATACGTTTCCAATCATTCTAATTAGTATTGTCATACTTTTTTTAGCGATATTTTTATTTCTTCCATTAGTTTCAATTTTTATAAAGGCTTTACAAGATGGTTTTGGAGTTTATAAAGAAGCGATTGTAAATGATGAGACATTAGCAGCAATTAAATTGACTTTTTTGGTAACGATTATTACGTTACCACTTAATGCGATTTTTGGCGTTTCAATTGCTTGGGCTACAACGAAATTTAATTTTAAAGGAAAAAATATATTAGTAACGTTAATTGAACTACCTTTTGCAGTGTCGCCAATTGTAGCTGGATTTTTATTTGTTCTATTATTTAGTCCCAATAATGGGGTTTTTGGTGGTTGGTTAAAGGAACATAATTTGAAAATCATTTTTTCAACCCCAGGAATTGTTCTAGCAACAATTTTTGTCACATTGCCTTTTGTAGCGAAAGAATTAATTGCGGTTATGCAGGCTACAGGGAGTGCTGAAGAAGAGGCTGCACTTACTTTGGGTGCGAATGGATGGCATATTTTTTGGAAGGTGACACTTCCGAAAATTAAATGGGGACTATTGTATGGAGTAATATTATGCAATGCAAGAGCGGTTGGAGAATTTGGTGCTGTATCAGTTGTATCTGGACATATTCGCGGAGAAACAATTACGATGCCACTTCATATTGAAAATTTATATAATGAGTACCAATTTCCACAAGCATATACAGTTGCGTCACTCATGTCCATTTTTGCGATTCTGACATTAGTTATTAAAAATATAATTGAATGGAAAGTTCTAAAGGAAGAAAAACAATAGGAGCGGATTGTATGTCAATTAAAGTTTCAAATGTAATAAAAAGTTATGAAAATGAAACTGCCTTAAAAGGAATTGATTTAAATATAAAAAAAGGGGAATTGGTTGCTTTATTAGGTCCATCCGGATCGGGTAAAACAACATTGCTGCGAATAATTGCCGGTTTAGAAAATCCAGATTTGGGTGAAATATTTTTTGAAGATCAGGATGTAGCAAATGTGCAGGTAAAAGAAAGAAATGTAGGATTTGTATTCCAGCATTATGCTTTATTTCAGCACATGACGGTTTTTGAAAATATTGCTTTTGGTTTGAAGGTTAGACCAAGAGCAACACGTCCGTTAAAAAGAAAAATTAATGAGAAAGTAATGGAATTACTATCTTTAGTAAAATTAGAAAGCTTTGCAAATCGATTTCCTTCTCAATTATCAGGTGGACAAAGACAACGTGTTGCATTAGCTAGAGCATTAGCTGTTGAACCAAGTGTATTATTATTAGATGAACCATTTGGGGCATTAGATGCAAAAGTTCGAAAGGATTTAAGAAGATGGTTACGTAAACTCCATGATGAAATTCATATTACGAGTATATTTGTAACGCATGATCAAGAGGAAGCACTTGAAGTTGCAGATCGAGTTGTCATTATGAATGGCGGGACGATTGAACAAATTGGAACACCTGAGGAAGTATACCATACGCCAGCAAGTCCGTTTGTTTATGATTTTCTTGGCAAAGTAAATTTATTTCATGGAAGGATAAATAAGGGGAGTTTAATAAGTGGAGGATTAGAAATTCCATTACCAGAATTAGTTGAACAAGAACATAAAGAACATAAAGAGGTTACGGGATATGTTCGACCTCATCAAATTACAATCGAAAAATTTGAAACAAATCAAACTTCGATCAGTGCAATCGTAACCCATATTCATGCTGTAGGACCTATCGTATATGTGGAAGTCCTACGGGAAGATACAAATGATTATGTTGAAATTGAACTCATGAACGAATTATTTTACGAACTAAATATTCAACTTGGAGAAAGGGTTTTTGTCCGTCCTAATGAATTGAAGGTATTTATTCCTCAAGATTATTCGATTTGACAAGATAGGAAAAAAATAAAAAAGGTTAAGGAGCAGTGTCCTTAACCTTTTTTGTTATGATTAACCTTTTGCTGCTTCTAGTTCAGCTAGTTTTTCTTTGGCAATGATGTCGATTTCGCGTTTTAGTTCTTCAACCATTGTTGCTTCAGGTACTTTACGTACGATTTCCCCGTGACGGAATAGTAATCCTTCACCACGAGCTCCAGCAATACCGATGTCTGCTTCGCGTGCTTCACCAGGACCGTTTACTGCACATCCAAGTACGGCAACCTTAATTGGTACTTTTAATGTTGAGATGTACTCTTCAACATCATTCGCAATACTAATTAAGTCAATTTCAATTCGACCACATGTAGGGCATGAAATTAATGTCGCAGCGTTTGAAGATAAACCGAAAGATTTAAGTAATTCTCTCGCAACTTTTACTTCTTCAACTGGATCTGCGCTTAATGAGATACGCATTGTATTTCCGATCCCTTTACTAATGATTGCACCTAAACCAGCTGCACTCTTAACTGTACCAGCAAACAATGTACCTGATTCAGTAATACCTAAATGTAAAGGATAGTCGAAAGCTTTTGAAGCTTTTTCATAAGCTTCGATTGCTAGGTTTACATCTGATGCTTTCATTGATACGATGATGTCATGGAAATCTAAATCCTCAAGAATTTTAATGTGATGTAATGCACTTTCAACCATTCCATCAGCAGTTGGGTAACCATATTTCTCTAAGATTCGTTTTTCTAATGAACCAGCATTAACACCGATACGAATCGGAATTCCTTTAGCTTTAGCAGCATTTACTACTGCTTCAACTTTTTCCTTACGCCCGATATTACCTGGATTAATTCTTATTTTATCTACTCCGCCTTCAATTGCTTTTAAGGCTAATTTATAATCAAAGTGTATATCTGCAACAAGTGGTATGTTAATTTGTTTTTTAATATCAGCGATTGCATTTGCAGCTCTTTCGTCTGGTACTGCAACTCGAACAATCTGACATCCAGCTTCTTCAAGTCGTTTAATTTCTGCAACTGTTGCTTCAACATCGTGTGTTTTTGTCGTTGTCATACTTTGGATTGAAATTTCATTTGCTCCACCAACAACTACATTACCTACTTTAACTGCACGTGTTTTACTTCTATGTGTAATTTCGTTCACGAGTAACTCGCTCCTTCAAAAATAACTTTATTTCTATTTTGTATAAATCTACATTATCATATTTTCTTCATGATTACTCATTTTATCAACTGGTTCTAAAGAAATATATCACAAATTTTATTTTTGTGAAGAGTAAATTGGGAATTTATATGATTTTCCACTTTGAATTTTAGTAGGTGAAAGTCCATTGTTTAATGCACTAAAATCTTTTGTAATTTGGCTAATTGGCTGGTTAAAATCAGGGTTAAGGTTTTCGATAATTCCTAAAACAGTGTCACCGTTTTTAACTTGAATTTTTTCATATTTTGGAAGTGAGGTTTCTTTTGTTTCTGATTTTGTTGCTTTTGCCACAGTAGCAATATGTTTAGTTGGGATCGTCCCTACTTGAAGGTCAAAGAATATTATATATGCAAGCAATAAAGAACCTAGTAAAAAAGCTATTTTTTTCATTAATCATCACTCCTTTTGTAGACTATATGCTTGTCCACAACGAATATTCCTACTAGGAGCTTGGACTAATAAATTTTTTAGCAAAAAAAAAGAAGTGTGAAACACACTTCAGTAAACATTATTTTTTAGATGGTAAATTTTTAATTGTTAATGTGTACATAGCAACTGTTAATATTATAAAAATTAACGTTTGGAATGAAATATTTACTTTCAATAATCCTAGCAATAAATAGAGAACAGTAGGTAGTGTTAAACTATACGAAACCATTGCAAAGCGTTGTCTAAAAGGCAAGTGCTTAGTCGACTTAAATAAAGATGCCAAAAACGCTAATAATGTAGCAATTATAAATATGGAGATACTATAACCTAAATAAAATAAGAAAAATAACGCGATTAAGACTACTGGAAGTGCTTCTTTTATATTTTCAATAAATTTTGAAACGTCCGCTTTATTTATTACTCTTGATTTTAATGAAGGGTAAGGGAAATCTTGTTCGCCTTTATCATTTTTCATTATTATTCTATTTTTTAATACAACAAATGCATACTGTTCATTTTTTAATTTTGTAGGTATAACTGTTTCCTTTGGATAAAAAGCATATTTATACTCGCCGATATTTCGTTCGAATGGTGTATTGTCGTTTATTGTTATAGATCCTTTGGTTAAAGTAATTGATTGAATATTATCTTTAAGCAGATCAGAAACATTATTGACCTGAAGCTTCACATCTTTTACTAATGAAAAGAATCCAGGAAGAGTATATAAAATTGCTAGTAGGAAAAGAAAAAAGATTGTTTTACCGATTTTTTGGAGTCTATATCTTGATATTGTTTTTGGAGAGTATAAACTAAACCAAAATTGTTTAAATATATTCATAAACTCATCCTTTCTTATTTAATGTTATTTCACTTCCCGAAATTTATTATGTAACTTTCGGGCTATTTTGTATATTATAATCTTTTTTTGGTAATTGAATATTAAACTTTAATTAAAATGATAAGAGCATATAAGAAGAGAAATACAATGGTTTTAGGATTGTATTTAAGTTTGGCTTTAAATCTCGATAAAACAATTTATTTTCACTAAAAAATAGTTAATATAAATTAATAATCAAAAAAAAAAATAAAAAGTGTTGACGTCTAGTTCGAAACATGATAAATTAAATATTGTCTTAAGGACAACAGGAATTATTCCGCAGTAGCTCAGTGGTAGAGCACTCGGCTGTTAACCGAGTGGTCGTAGGTTCGAATCCTACCTGCGGAGCCATTTATAGTTTGGCGGTGTAGCTCAGCTGGCTAGAGCGTACGGTTCATACCCGTGAGGTCGTGGGTTCGACTCCCTCCGCCGCTACCAATCTTTTATTATGGAGTAATACCCAAGTCCGGCTGAAGGGATCGGTCTTGAAAACCGACAGGGGTGTAACAGCCCGCGGGGGTTCGAATCCCTCTTACTCCTTAATTAGTGAAAAAGTCTTCAACTATCATGTTGAAGACTTTTTTCGTTTTTGGTTTATAAATTAATCTAAGAAGATTTTATATCTTTTCTGATCCACATCGCTTAAATAATTTTCTTCCAAAAATAAATCTTTTTTACTTTCTTTCCCTTTTCTCAAGCATTACTATTGAAATCTTTCAGTATATTTGATAACTTTAAATTGAAATTCACTATTATCTTTGGGAGGAAATAAAAAATGTCAAAATTTGAATTACCACAATTACCTTATGCTTATGATGCATTAGAGCCACACTTTGATAAAGAAACAATGAATATTCACCACACTCGTCACCACAATACATATGTAACAAACTTAAACGCTGCTTTAGAAGGTAAAGAAGTAGCTGCTTCTTCAATTGAAGAATTAATTTCAAACTTAGATGCACTTCCAGAAGGTATCCGTACAGCTGTACGTAACAATGGTGGTGGTCATGCTAACCATAGCTTATTCTGGACTTTATTAACTCCAGAAGGCACTGGCACTCCAGTTGGTGAAGTTGCTGAAGCAATTAACGCTAAATTCGGTAGCTTAGATGAGCTTAAAGCTGCTTTCACTCAAGCTGCATTAACTCGTTTTGGTTCTGGTTGGGCTTGGTTAGTAGTAAACAATGGTGAATTAGAAGTGACTAGCACAGCTAACCAAGATTCACCTTTAATGGAAGGCAAAACGCCTATCTTAGGTTTAGATGTATGGGAGCATGCTTACTACTTAAATTACCAAAACAAACGCCCTGACTACGTTGGTGCATTCTGGAATGTAGTAAACTGGGAAAAAGTAGAAGAATTATACCAAGCTGCTAAATAATTTATAAAAAATGAACACTACTTAATTTATTTAAGTAGTGTTTTTTTTTATGTTTAAAAAAGGATAAATTTTCATTTACTCGGAAAACTAGTTCATGAGACAAAGGAGAGTTTATGATGAGTAAGTGGAAATTTTTATTAGGTGACGTAGATTTGAATAAAGATTTAATTCTTTTACTAAGTGTCGGTGGATTGTTTACTCTAGCGACAGCTTTATCTAGCACATTTGTAAATGTTTATTTGTGGAAGCAATCAAATAATTATTTACCAATTGCTTCGTACCAATTTTCGATCGCATTTTTTCAAGCTCTTACATTCGTAATAGCAGGTAGATTAGCTAAAACCATTGATCGAGTTGTCATTTTAAGAGCGGGTATTTCGTTTTTGGCAATATTCTACATAGTCGTTTTACTATTTGAAACGAAGACATTATTAGCAACAATATTAATTGGAGCGATTTTAGGAATAGGAAATGGCTGTTACTACTTAGCGTTTAACTTATTAACGTTTGAAGTTACAGAACCTGAAACTAGACAATTTTTTAATGGTTTTTTAGGGCTAATTAATTCGTTCACGGGAATGCTTGGCCCATTTATAGCTGGAGCGATTATTTCTTCAATGATTGGAAATAAAGGTTATCATTTTGTGTTTCTTGCTGCAGTTATTTTATTTATATGTGCAGTGGTCTTAAGTTGCTTCTTAGTTAGACGGGAACTTGATAGTGAGTTCAATATTAAGCGCGTCATTCAAGAAAGAAAATTAAATGATAATTGGCGGAGAGTAACATATGCTAATTTCTTTCAGGGGATTCGTGAAGGGATTTTTATGTTTGTTATTTCAATTTATATTTTCTTATCGACAGGAAGTGAATTTGCATTAGGGAAATACGGATTAATTACATCGTTAATTAGCTTTATTACCTATTATATTGTTACAAGAATTATTAAAGAAAATTTTAGAATGAAAGCTATATTTATTGGTGGTTTTTTACTATTTTGCGCTGTTTTTGTAATCGCTTTTAAAGTTTCATTTCCTTTATTAATCATTTACGGTGCAATAATTTCTTTGGCATATCCAATCATTTTAGTACCTTACTTATCTTTAACATATGATATAATAGGAAAATCGTATAAGGCCAGGGAATATAGAGTGGAATATATCGTTATACGTGAAGTGTATTTAAATAGCGGTAGAATGTTTTCTATTGCCGTTTTCATTGTATGTACATCACTATTCCAACCAGAACAATTTATTCCATTATTAATGTGTTTATTTGGTGCAGGACACTTTTTGGTCTATTTCGTAATGAGGAAATTAGAATATAAGCATGCTTAAGTATTGTCACTAAATTGTCAAAAACTTAGCAGTGATTCTTTTTCCGAATCATTAAAATATTAATATGTAGAATTAGTAATTGTAGAAAAAAGAGGAGAAAAAATGAATAAGCCTAAGAAATATAAAATCACACTACCAACACGACTGAATACACTATTTTTTCTTGTGTTTGTCTTATTTTCTTTTTTAATTCTAAGACTAGGTGTCGTACAAATTGTTAAAGGTGAAGACTATAAATTAGAATTAGAGCGTACAGAAAATATGACCGTCGACCAAGCTGTACCAAGGGGAAAAATTTTAGATCGTAACGGAAAGGTTGTCGTAGATAATACGCCTTTGCGTACAATTACGTATACAAGAAAAAAAGGGACAACTTCAGGCGAGTTATTAACAATGGCTACAAAATTAAAAAGTTATCTAAAGATGCCAACTAATAAAATAACTGAACGAGATAAAAAAGATTATTGGTTATTAACAAATCCTGAAGATGCAAAAAAATTAGTATCAAAAGAAGAGGATAAAACACTAAAAGCTCAAAATAAAGATGATGACGCTGCTTACAATAAAGCTTACTATAATTTACAGATTGATAAAATTACAGCAGATAATATTAATTCACTTAGTGCAAATGACTTACAGATACTTGCAATTTACAAACAAATGAGTGCTGGTTATGCACTAACTCCACAAACAATTAAAAGTGAGGGAGTTACTGAAAAAGAATATGCAACAGTTAGTGAACATTTAGATCAGCTTCCAGGTGTAGATGTAACAACAAATTGGGAAAGAAAATATGTTTATGGTGATACGTTCCGAACAATTTTAGGTAATATTACTTCTGAAAAAGAAGGATTACCTGCTCAAAATGTCGATTATTATTTAGCACGTGGTTATGACCGTAATGATCGTGTCGGAAAAAGTTATATTGAAAAGCAATATGAAGATGTTTTACGTGGTACAAAAGGTAAGGCACAAAATGTTATTGATTCAAATGGAAATGTTGTTGATACGAAGGTGATTACAGAAGGGGAACCTGGAAGTGATTTAGTACTATCAATTGATATTGAACTTCAAGGTAAGGTAGATAAAATAATTAAAGATAGGCTTGTACAAGCAAAAGCAACGTCAAATGGTCGATATTTGGACCGTGCATTTGTTACAATGATTAACCCGAAAACGGGTGAAGTATTAGCAATGTCAGGAAAGCAAATTGTTAAAGACAAAAAGACAGGAAAAAATAAAGTTGTAGATTACGCAACTGGAAATGTTACTTCATCTTATGAGATGGGTTCAACAGTAAAAGGTGCAACTCTTTTAACTGGTTATCAAACTGGGGCAATTACTCCAGGACAAAGGCAATTCGATACTCCCATTAAAATTGCAGGAACACCTGTAAAAGCGTCATATAAAAACTTCGGATGGATTAATGATTTAGATGCCTTAAAATATTCTTCAAACGTTTATATGTTCCGCACGGCTATGGCGATTGGACATGCACATTACGTTGAGAATAGGCCTTTAGATATCGATGTAAAAGCGTTTGATACATTCCGAAATAGTTTCAGCCAATTCGGTCTAGGTGTTAAAACTGGAATTGATTTACCAAATGAAGCAATTGGATTTAAAGGTGTAGACAAAAGCCCAGGTTTCCTACTAGATATGGCGATTGGACAGTATGATACTTATACACCACTACAATTAGCTCAATATGTATCTACAATCGCAAATGGAGGTTACAGAATTCAACCACATGTTGCGAAAGAATTAAGACAACCTTCAATCGGCGAAGATAGTGGAGTCATTAGACAAGAAATTAAACCTAAAGTATTAAACCGTATTGATATGAAACAATCATACATCGATCATGTTAAACAAGGTTTAATCAAAGTCTATAATGAAACTGGTGGTACTGCTCACAAATACTTCACAGGCGTAGATTATAAAATAGCCGGTAAAACAGGTACAGCCCAATCTGTATACGACGGTCCAGATCGTAAAAAATACAATGGGCCACAAAAAACTTATAATGAAACATTGATGGGTTATGCACCGTATGACGATCCCGAAATTGCCTTTGTCGTAGTAGTTCCATGGTTACAAACTGACCAAGCGCCAGTAAATAAATACATTGGCCGAGATATTATGGATGAATACTTTAAATTGAAAAAAGAAAGACAATCAATCTATAATGACGAACCAAAAGATAATTTAGATATGCAAGACAATCAAGATAATCAAGATACTCAAAATAATAATCAATAAGAAGAGAAGGGGTTAAACCCTTCTCTTTTTTATTTGGAAAACTCCTTTTCTACACCCATCCTTCACCTTTTTTAACTTATTTACATAATCTTTACATTCGGTTAAAACAGGTTTAATAGTTTGAGAATATGATTATTCATGTAAGTACTAATGAATTTTAACGATTATAAAGTTTATCTATTGTTTAGTTAATATTTTATAGATCAAAAATAGAATGCTTCCTTTAGGATGAGAGGGGATCGAAAGTTATGACAATGACATTAAATAGAGAGAATATTACTAAAAATGATGATATTGAAGAGACAAATACAAACATGAAAAAATCAATTGTATATGATACTCAAGATTTAAATTTGTGGTATGGACAAGATAAAGCATTAAAAAATATAAATTTAAGCATTTATGAGAATGAGGTTACTGCGATTATTGGACCTAGTGGTTGTGGTAAATCGACCTATTTAAAAACGTTAAATCGTATGGTTGAGTTAGTTCCTTCAGTTCGAACAGAAGGGAAAATTCTTTACCGCGAACAAGATATTTTCGATAAAAACTATCCTGTTGAAGAATTAAGAACACACGTAGGAATGGTATTCCAAAAGCCAAATGTATTCCCTAAATCAATTTGGGAAAACGTTGCGTATGGACCAAAAATACATGGAATTAAAGATAAAGCTACATTAAATCAGATTGTTGAAAAAAGTTTAAAAGGTGCAGCAATTTGGGATGAGGTTAAAGATCGTTTGCATGAGAATGCTTTTGGTCTTTCAGGAGGGCAACAACAACGTTTATGTATCGCGCGCTGTTTAGCAATCGAGCCTGATGTTATTTTAATGGATGAGCCAACGTCAGCGCTAGATCCTATTTCAACTTTAAAAGTTGAAGAGTTAATTCACGATTTAAAGAAAGATTTCAGTATTATTATTGTTACGCATAATATGCAACAAGCAGCTCGTGTTTCTGATAAAACTGCTTTCTTTTTAAGCGGTGAAGTAGTTGAGTTCTCAGATACAAATAAACTGTTCTCAACACCTAAAGATAAACGTACTGAAGACTACATTACTGGACGATTCGGATAATAGAAGGGAACAGGTGAAAAGAGATGAGAAATCAATTTGAAGCAGACTTAAAAACATTACAAGAAATGATCATCGAATTGGCTGAGAAAACAAAAAAAGCAGTCATTAAAAGTATGGCGGCATTTCGTACAGAAAATATTGAACTAGCTTTAGAAGTAATTGACGAAGATGAGCGCATTAATAAATTAGAAAAAGAAGTGAATGAATTAATTTTAGTGATTATTACAAGACAACAACCAGTTGCTGTAGACTTAAGAAGAAATTTAACTGCTATTAAAATTGCTCATGATCTTGAACGAGTTGCGGATTATGCAGTAAATATCGCAAAATCGACAATTCGTATTCGTAGTCGTCAAGAAAACTTACCATTAGAGAATATAGAAAAGATGCATGAACTTGGCTTAGATATGTTAACAAAAGCTTCAGAAGCATACCGAACAGAAGATTTACAAGCTGCCAAAGAGATTGGTGAAATTGACGATATTGTTGATGAACTATATGGAACTACTGTTAGAACTTTAATGACAAGTATTGCAAATTCACCTGAGCATGTATCTAATATCATGCAAATGGCATTTATTTGCAGATATCTTGAAAGAATTGCTGATTATGCAACAAATATTGCAGAGAATATTTATTATTTAGTTAAAGGGAAACATTATTTATTAAATCAATAAATATAAGACTATAGTTTATAACAGTTAAATAAATTAAAAGGGTGTTCAGACAAAATTTACCTGAATGCCCTTTTGTCATATTTATGTAATATTAAGCATACTTCTTTAACTAGTATAAGATATTGAGGTGGTAATAAATGAAGGTTGTTATTTTAGCTGGAGGATACGGTCAAAGGCTTTTACCAATTACTAACAACATTCCTAAGCCACTATTACCAATCGCAAATAGAGCGGCAATTGAGCATTTAATATTACATTTAACAAGACTTGGGTTTAATGAATTTATCATTCAACTTCATTATATGTCCCAAGCAATAATCGAGACAATTAATGCAATGAAATTAAAAAATGTTTCAATTGATTATATTATAGAAGAAAAAAGTTTAGGGTCTGCTGGATGTTTAAGACTTTCTAAGCATTTTCTTCATGAACCCTTTCTATTAGTGAATGGTGATATTTTATTTGACGGTGATATTCGAGAGGCATTAAAAACTCATTTTGAAAGTAAAAGTAAATTTTCTATGTTTGTAAAACAAGTTGATAAATGTGGATCATACGGAAATGTAAAAGTAAAAAATGGACAAATAATCGATTTTATTGAAAAGCCGAATGAAGGTAGTGAAATAAGTAAATTAGTTAATACTGGAATTTATATTATGAGTCCTGAATTATTATATCAAATTCCAGAAAATCGTTATTTTGATATTAGTAATGATCTGATACCTTTAATGTTAAAAAATAATATCGGTTTAAATGCTTTTCATTTAAAAGGTTATTGGATTGATTATGGGACACCTAGAAGGTTTGCAAAGCTAAACGTAGATTGGATTGAAGAGAAATTAAACTTACCTATTCCTGCCGTTCAAATATTACCGAGAATCTTTTTAGGTGAGCATGTAACGATAAATAATAATGTTAAGATTGTTTCTCCCGTTATTATTGGGAATGATGTTACGATTGAAGAGAACTGTGTAATCGGCCCATATGTGTCGATTAGTTCTAATATTCGCATCGATCAAGGCAGTGTATTACATCATCAAGCTGTCTTTCAAAAATATACTCTGAATTATGAGAATAAGTTTGTACATAATTCAATAAAAAAAATATCAAAAGAAATACATTGAATCAATAAAAACTATGGAAATTATCGCGAAAGAATGTTATTATATACAAGTCTGATTATGTCACTATGTCAGGAGGGAAAATAAAATGCGCGTAAATATTACTTTAGCATGTACAGAATGCGGAGATCGTAACTACATCACTACTAAAAATAAACGTAATAACCCAGACCGTCTTGAGCTTAAAAAATATTGCCCAAGACTTAAAAAAGTTACAGTTCATCGCGAAACAAAGTAAACAGTAGGAATTTTCCTACTGTTTTTTTTATATCTAAATACTTATAATTTTAATTAGAATACATATCAATAAAAACTTTTACTTTAGAAAACTCGATCCTGACCTATGGAGGCCATTATTATGGAAAAAAAAGAAATTAGAAATTCTATGATGAAAAACTTGAAAAATATTTCAGCATCGGAAAGAGACGAAAAGTCAAAACAAATTATAGAAAAATTATTAAATACAGAAGAAATGAAGAGTGGAGATATAATAGCAACAACAATGCCAATGGAGCATGAAATAAATACTAAGTATTTAATCACTGCTTGTTGGAAAATGAATAAATCAGTTGTTGTCCCTAAATGCAACCATGAGACTAGAAAAATGCATTTTTACAAAATCAATTCATTTGATGATTTAAAGAAAGGTTATTTTGGAATCCAAGAGCCGATAGAAGAAAAATGCGAGGAAATAAGTAAAGAACTTATTGATTTAATAATTGTGCCTGGAGTAGCATATACAAAAAATGGTGAACGACTAGGATATGGTGGTGGTTATTTTGATCGCTACTTAGAAGATTATAATAAACAACTCTTAGCCTTAGCTTATGACATTCAAATTATTGAAGAAATACCAACCGAAAAACATGACATTAAGATGCCTTTGATTTTAACAGAGTCAAGAATAATAGAAGCGATGTAATAAGTGCATAATGTGACGCGATTTGTTTGAAAATAGGTAAGACTGAATTAGAGTCTTATTGGACTAATATTGTAACAAATTTGTAAAAAGTTTCACAAACTTTGAGGGAAAATACATATATAATATAGAAGTCCCAATTACTTACACTTTAATAACACAAATGAGGTGGATATTATGTTACACAAAGAAATAAATCGTGTCGCACTTATCGGAACAGGCGCAGTTGGAGCTAGCTATGCTTTTGGTATGTTAAATAAAGGTGTTGCCGAAGAATTAGTTATGATTGATTTAAATAAAGATAAAGCGGAAGGGGACGCAATGGATTTAAGTCATTGTTTGCCTTTTGTAGATTCTAGAACAAAAATTTGGGCTGGGGATTACAGTGATTGTAAAGAAGCAAGTTTGGTCGTTATTACAGCTGGAGCAGCTCAAAAGCCTGGAGAAACTCGTTTAGATTTAGTTGCAAAAAATTGTGCTATTTTTAAAGGGATTGTTGGAGAAATTATGGCTTCAGGATTTGACGGTATCTTTTTAATTGCCACAAATCCGGTAGATATTTTAACTTATGCAACTTGGAAATTTTCAGGACTACCAAAAGAAAGAGTAATCGGATCTGGTACTAGTTTAGATACTGCACGTTTTAGATATATGCTTGGGGATTATTTTAATGTTGATGCAAGAAATATCCATGGATATATTATCGGTGAACATGGTGATAGTGAACTGCCAGTTTGGTCTAAAACAAATGTTGGTACCTCACCAGTACACCATGTATTAAAGAAAAATCCAAAATACAGCCAAAGAGAGCTTGATGAAATATTTTTAAATACACGTGATGCCGCATATCACATTATAAAGAAAAAAGGTGCAACATACTATGGAATTGGAATGGGCTTAGTTAGATTAACAAAAGCGATTCTAAAAAATGAAAATAGTATTATTACGGTTTCTGCATATTTAGATGGACAATATGGAGAACACGATATATATATTGGCGTTCCAGCAGTAATTAATCGTGGTGGAATTCGAGAAGTTGTTGAACTAGATTTAAATGAATTAGAACAACGTCAGTTTAAAAACTCCGTAGACACATTAAGAAAAACGATGGAACCTATTTTGGGTAAAGAAAATTAAGTGAATGATGATGATAAAATTTAACAAACACTAGTAATGTTTTTTCAGAAGTTAAAAATATTATTAGTTAATAAGACCTCTTTCTATTTGAAAGAGGTCTTATTGTATAGAATATTTGAAAAATATGCCAACTTTTTATATTGTAAAAGTAACAAAAAGAATTAAGGAGGTAATTTTGAAAAAAATAAATAGTAAGTACTCATGGGTATTAATAGTAATATTCATTATTGGACTAGCTCTATTTTTTGGAAACCAAAGTTTTTTTAATAATCATCTAAAAAAGACTAATGAGACTTCATTGAAATTTCCTAATTACGATGATACAGCGATCGAAGCTGAGAATGGATTATTAGCTGTAACGAACCCTACATCTAATTTAGTATTAGTTAATAAAGAAAGAAAGCTACCAGATGGGTATGAACCACCAGATCTAGTTTATCCGGTTGTTCCTTTACATGGAGTAAATAAAGATAAGACATTAATGAGGAAAGAGGCAGCTCATGCTTTAGAAAAATTATTTGAAAGAGCAGAAGCAGATGGCATAAAGCTGACTCCAGTTTCCGCATATCGCTCTTTTGATCGCCAAAAAAGCTTGTATAATTATTATGTACAAATTCATGGTGAAGATTGGACTCAATCTTTTAGTGCTGTTCCTGGTACAAGCGAACATCAAACAGGTTTATCAATAGATGTATCATCTCCAAACTTCGGTAACAAGCTTGAACAAGGATTTGGAGAAACGAAAGAAGGAACTTGGCTTGCAGACCATGCACATGATTTTGGATTTATCATTCGTTATCCAGAGGACAAAGTCGATATTACTGAATACAATTATGAACCATGGCATATAAGATATCTCGGGATAAAATACGCTACATATTTATATAAAAATGATTTAGCTTTAGAAGAAGTAATGAAGCCTAAAAAATAATTAAAAATGCCTACAAAATAAATGGTTTGTTTGGTATTTCACATTGACGAGTAATCGTTTCCAACTTATACTTATTACATGTTTAGAAAGATAAAATAATAGGAGTTAAGTATGAAATCCGTATATGATATTCAACAATTTCTAAAGAACTATGGGACCATTATTTATACAGGTGATCGATTAGCAGACTTGATGTTAATGCAAGATGAGCTAAAAGAATTATTTTTAGCGAATATACTTGAAAGTAAAGATTTACAAATTGCGACCATGATATTAAAAAAAGAGATGGATGAAATAAAAAATAAAACGGTTTGAATAAATCGTTTTTTTTAGAATCTATTGCAAACGATTTCACTGCGAAGGGAGAAGACATTATGGCTAAAATGATTGTAGGTGTCGATTTAGGTGGTACAAGCATTAAATTGGCATTATTAACAAATAACGGGGAATTCATCGATAAATGGGAAGTACCAACAGATAAATCTGATAGTGGTAAGCATATTCCTAAAACAATTACAATTGCAATTGAAGAAAAGCTTAAACAGATGGATAAAACAAAGGAAGAAATCGCTGGAATCGGTATTGGAGCTCCAGGTTCGGTTCGATTAGAAGATGGACTTATATTTGCAGCAGTAAATTTAGGGTGGGTTAATTTTCCTTTAAAGGAAATTCTAGAAAAGGAATCAGGAATTCCTGTAATCGTTGATAATGATGCAAATATAGCAGCTGTTGGCGAAATGTGGAAAGGTGCTGGAAATGGAGCAAAAGATGTAGTAATGGTTACGCTTGGAACAGGAGTGGGCGGAGGCGTAATTGTAAATGGGGACGTTGCACATGGAATTAGTGGATCTGCTGGTGAAATTGGCCATATCACAGTACAACTTGAAAATGGAGTATTATGTAACTGTGGTAAAAGAGGATGCTTAGAAACTATCTCTTCAGCTACAGGAATTGCAAGAATAGCAAATGAGAAATTACAAAATACGACAAAAGAGACAGTTTTAAAAGAAATGTCGAATGGTTCACCAGTTACTACAAAGGATGTTTTTGAAGCTTATTCCAATGGTGATGAAGTTGCAGAAGAAATCGTTAATCATGTAATGAGATATCTAGCTTTAGTTTTAGCCGGAGTTGGAAATACTTTAAATCCTGAAAATATCATTATTGGTGGCGGAGTATCAAATGCAGGTGAACTGTTATTAAAACCTCTAAAGAAATATTTTGACGAATTTGCTTTTACAACAGTGCGAGATTCGACAAGACTTTCAATTGCAAAATTAGGGAACGATGCAGGAGCAATTGGAGCAGCTTATTTAGTAAAAAAATTTATTACTAATGAAATTTAACTTGAATTTAAGGTACTTCTAATTGAAGTACCTTATTATGTTTATTGTATTGAATTGAAAAAAAAATTAGTTATTTGACGACAGAACTAGTTTATGATAAATTGAATGACGTTAGAAAAAAACTAAAGTAACGTCAAATAAATTATTTAGATTCATTCATCTAGTAGCTAATAATTGTATGAATCATTTTAAAAATTCTTGGTATTTAAATGCCAATAAAATAGATATGTGAAATGCCAAACATTGTATTATTATAGATAAAATAGATTAATAGTCTAAACAAGAGGAGGAACAGAATATGTGGAAAAAGTTTATTAAAAACTTTGGATTCCCGTTACTTGCTGTATTCCTTTTATGGATTAAAGCAACGATTCTAAGCCAATTTTATTTTGATTTAGAAATTGAAAATTCAATGCAAGAATTTATTTTAATAATTGCTCCTATATCTTCATTATTAATATTTATAGGTATAGCTCTTTTTGCAAAAGGACCAAAACGAAATAGAGCAGTTATATGGATTACTGTAATCATGTCCTTTATTTTAGTAGCTGATACGGCTTATTATTCATTCTTTGACGATTTCGTAACGATTCCAGTGTTATTTATGACTCGAAACTTTGGGGATTTAGGTTCAAGTGTTAAAGCAATGATTAGCTATAAAACAATCTTAGCTTTTTCTGATATTTTTATCTTAATTGCTGTTAATTATTTCTGGGGTAAAAAATTCTTTACTACTGGTAACATTAAAGGGAAAGCTAGAACAGCTTATTTCTTAGCAGCGGTTGCTATTTTCTTAGTTAACCTTGGATTAGCAGAAACTGAACGTCCACAATTATTAACACGTTCATTTGATAGAGAATACATTGTTAAATTCTTAGGATTATACAATTACCACTTATATGATATGGTTATTCAATCAAAAACATCTGCTCAAAAAGCGATGGCTGATGATAGTGAATTAGCAGGAATCGAAAACTTTATACGTGCTAACGATACAGGTGTGAATGCACAATTACATGGTAAATATAAAGGTAAAAACGTAGTAGTAGTTTCATTAGAATCATTACAAAATTTCGTAATTGGACGAAAAATTAATGGACAAGAAATTACTCCTTTCTTAAATAAATTTACGAAAGAAAGTTATTATTTTGATAATTTTTACCACCAAACTGGACAAGGTAAAACATCTGATGCTGAATTCTTAATTGATAATAGTTTATTCCCATTAGATCGTGGTGCTGTTTACTTTACAAACAGTGGTAATACGTTTACTGCAACACCAGCAATCCTTAAACAGGATCAAAATTATTACACTTCAGTAATGCATTCAAATAATAAATCGTTCTGGAACCGTGACATGATGTATCCAAGTCTAGGTTATGACCGTTATTATAATGAAGTTGACTTTAAAGTATCTGCAGCTACTTCAATTGGCTGGGGACTAAAAGATAAATACTTCGTTGAACAAGCAGTAGACAAAATGGTAGCAGAGCCTAAACCGTTCTATAACCGTATGATTACACTAACTAACCATTATCCATTCGAATTAAATGATGAAGATTTAATGATTCCACGTTTAAAAACTGGAGACCAAACTGTTGATAATTATGTAACAACAGTACGTTATTTAGATGAATCAATTAAACATTTCGTTGAAGAAATGAAAGCAAAAGGTTTATATAATAATACAATCATTGTTATGTATGGTGACCACTATGGTATTTCTGAAAACCATAACCGTGCAATGAGTGAAGTATTAGGACAAGACATTACACCTGCAGAACATGTTAAATTACAAAAAGTACCTTTCTTTATCCACTTACCTGGACAAACTAAGGGTGAAACAGTTCATAAAGTTGCAGGTCAAATTGATGTTAAACCGACAATTTTAAACTTATTAGGTGAAGATCCAAATAAAACATCTATCAACTTTGGTAATGATATTTTCTCTCCAAAACACAAAAACTTTGTAGTTTTCCGTGATGGAACAATTGTTACTGATAAATATATTTACACTGGTGAGAAGATGTATGATCCAAATACAGGTGAAGAATTAAAAGGACAAAAACCACCTAAAGAAGACTTAGCAAAAGCAAATAAATCACTTGAGTATTCAAACTCGATTATTTATAAAGATTTACTTCGTTTCTATGAAGTTAAATATAAAAAAGCTGATACGAAGTTTGAATAAATATGAAAAGCACTTCCTTAATGGGAGTGCTTTTTTAAGCTGTTGAAAAAAACTTGTAAATTACCAAATTTTCGTAAAAGGAGTAGAGTGTTGTTGATTTCCACTACAGGATGCTCGCTTTCCATGGGACGAGATTCTTTCGCCTCCTC